>JAIRPB010000208.1 GCA_031257305.1 Azoarcus sp. | reverse complement strand
AAGCAGGCTTGGTGTTCGCCTAATGGGGCAAGCGCGGCGGCGGCGTCCCAGCCGAGGTTGCCGCTGTAGCAGAACACTTGGTCGGCTAGGCGGAGGCTTTGCGGGAGTTGGTCTTTCATCGTGCCCATTTTCATGGTGTTTGAGCGCGGCTCTAGTACGGCAAGGATTCTTGCGGCGGGGCCGATTTTGCGCCGTAGCCCTTCTAACGTTGTGGCAATCGCCGTCGGGTGGTGGGCGAAGTCGTCATAAACCGTGACGCCCCCTGCCTCGCCGCGTACTTCCATGCGGCGTTTTACGTTTTTGAACCCAGCAAGCGCCGCTAGGCCGTCGGCCAGCGATACCCCGACATGGCGGGCGGCCAGCAGCGCCGCGCAGGCGTTGGCCCGGTTGTGCGCGCCCGTGAGTTCCCAAAATACTTTGCTTGTTGTGCCGCTGTCCTCGTCACGGATGATGAGACTGCCGTCGGCGTCATCGCCCTCCGCTACCCAGCCGCTTTTCCATGCGTTGAACCAATCGACAGGGGTCCAGCAGCCACGGGCGAGTACGCGCTTTAGGCTGTCCTCGCGGGCGTTGGCAACGATGCGGCCTGTGGACGGCAAAGTCCGCACAAGGTGGTGGAATTGCGTCTCGATGGCGGCAAGATCTTGGAAGATGTCTGCATGGTCGAATTCCAAGTTATTCAATATCACCGTGCGGGGGCGGTAGTGGAGGAACTTGGACCGTTTGTCGCAAAACGCGGTGTCGTATTCGTCGGCTTCAATAACAAATAGGGGCGTTTTGCCAAGGCGCGCGGAAACGCCAAAATCCATCGGTACGCCGCCAATCAAAAACCCGGGACACAGCCCGGCTTTTTCAAGGATAAAAGCCAGCATGGAAGCCGTTGTGGTTTTGCCGTGCGTACCGGCCACGCCTAGTACCCACCGGCCTTGCAAAATGTGCTCTGCTAGCCACTGCGGGCCGGAAACATAGGGCAGACCTTGGTCAAGAATCGCTTCCAGCAGGGGATTGCCCCTCGATATGGCGTTGCCAATGACGAACACATCCGGTTTTAGGGCCGTCTGGTCTGCGTCAAACCCTTCAGTCAGCGCAATGCCCGCCGCTTCAAGCTGGTTGCTCATTGGCGGGTAAACATTGGCGTCGCAGCCCGTTACCCGATGCCCGGCCGCCGCCGCAAGTTGTGCCATGCCGCCCATGAAAGTGCCGCAGATACCCAGAATGTGAATGTGCATGAGGAAAAAATCCTAGAGAAAAATGAAAGGCGCGCTGTTTGCTCCGCCCCGTGTAGAATGCGCGGCATTTTACCTGAATGGGCGTTCACTCCCCTCATGGCGGAATATGGTTTTCCCCCTCGCGGCGCACAGCGCCGGCTTGAGATTGCGGCGCTGGCCGCTCGCATGATGGCTGAAGACGGAATCAGCGATTACGGTTTTGCCAAACGCAAGGCGGCCCGCCAGTTGGGTATTAGCGAAAGCGCGGGCACATCTTTGCCTACCAATGCCGAAATCGAAGCTGAATTGCGCGTTTGGCAAACGCTTTACCAAGGCGATGAACTCCTGGCACGGCTCGCGGCCATGCGCCGTGCGGCGTCCAACCTAATGCTGCGGCTGGAAGCGTTCCGGCCTTATCTGACGGGCAGCGTGCTAGAGGGCACGGCCGGGCGCTATGCCGAAATCGAGATTGATTTGTTCCCGGAAAGCGCCAAAGACACCGAAATCTTCCTGCTCGACTCCCGCATCGCTTTTGAGCACCGCGAAGTGCGCAAAACGTTATTGGAGCTACCAGAAGCTATACTGTCACTTGAGTGGGAAGGAATTCCGGTCCGGCTTTCTATCTACCCGGCCACCGCAGAACGCCACCGGAAACAGCCCCGCGCCCGGCAAAATCAGGTGGAGGCGCTTTTGATGGACAACCTGCCGTAACAAATTCTTGGCCCGCCCTGCGGGGGTTATCGCAAACAGGACCGGGCTGAAACCCCCTCTGGACAAAATGCTGTTATCTGCGTCAAACTCCAACTATGAAGCCGCAAAAAAACCGCAAAACCCCGCATCGCATTTTGGCGTTACATGGGCCTAATCTCAATTTGCTTGGCACGCGGGAGCCTGAAGTGTATGGGCATACCACGCTAGAGGCTATCCGCGCCGCAATGGAATCCCGTGCGCGGGACAACGGTGTGCAGCTTGAATCTTTCCAAAGCAACCATGAGGGCCAGCTCATTGACCGCATCCAAGCCGCAGCGGCTGAAAGCATCGACTTCATCATCATCAATCCCGCCGCCTACACTCACACTAGCGTCGCCCTGCGCGATGCGTTAGCCGCCGTGCGGATTCCGTTTGTGGAAGTTCATCTGTCAAACATCCATACACGCGAGCCGTTCCGGCATCACTCGTATCTTTCAGACCTTGCCGTGGGCGTTATCTGCGGGCTAGGCGTCCAAGGCTATCTGTACGCGCTAGATTTCGCCATCACGCGGCTACGCGGCCAAGACGGCCAAACACCCTCGCACAAGTAGTCCCCACCTAGAAGCATTTCCCTTCGACAGAATGGGATTCCCCTTATAACCCGGAGGACATCATGGATTTAAGAAAACTAAAGAAACTCATCGACCTCACCCAGGAGTCGGGCATTTCCGAACTTGAAGTCACGGAGGGTGAGGAAAAGGTGCGTATCGTCAAATACCCTGCCAGTGTCCCGCAGGCTGTATTCTCCCCCGTCCCTGCCATTCCCGCCGCCGTTGCGGCAACGCCGCTCCCCGCCGATAGCAACGCCGGAGCACAGCCCGAAGCGCCAGAACTCCCGCCCGGTCACGTGCTCAAATCGCCTATGGTCGGCACGTTTTACCGCGCATCCGCCCCGGGAGCCGACCCGATGGTTGATATAGGGCAAACCGTTAAAGTGGGCGATAAGCTCTGCATCATCGAAGCGATGAAGCTCATGAACGAAATCGAATCTGACGCAGCGGGCACAATTAAGGCCGTCCTCGTTGAAAACGCGCAGCCCGTTGAATTTGGACAACCGCTTTTTGTGATTGGCTAAAAAGCATGTTCGAGAAAATCCTTATCGCTAACCGGGGCGAAATCGCGTTGCGCGTTTTGCGCGCCTGCCGGGAACTCGGCATTAAAACGGTCGCCGTGCATTCAGAAGCCGACACCGAGGCCAAATACGTCAAACTCGCCGATGAATCCGTCTGCATCGGTCCCGCGCCGTCCGCGCAAAGCTACCTCAACGTCCCCGCCATTATTTCGGCGGCAGAAGTCACCGATGCCGAAGCTATCCATCCCGGCTATGGCTTTCTTTCGGAAAATGCCGACTTCGCGGAGCGGGTGGAACAATCCGGCTTTGTGTTTATTGGCCCCCGCCCCGAAACTATCCGGCTGATGGGCGACAAAGTGTCTGCCAAAGCCGCGATGAAAGCAGCGGGCGTTCCCTGTGTTCCCGGCTCTGAAGGGGCGCTTCCCGAAGATTCCCGCGAAATCATCAAAATCGCCCGCGCCATCGGCTATCCCATCATCGTTAAAGCCGCCGGCGGCGGCGGCGGGCGCGGCATGCGCGTAGTACATACCGAAGCGGCATTGTTAAATGCCGTGGCCACCACCCGCGCCGAGGCACAGGCCGCATTCGGGAATCCCATGCTGTATATGGAAAAATTTCTCGAAAACCCGCGCCACATCGAAATACAGGTTATGGCGGACCAACATGGCCACGCCGTCTACCTTGGCGAGCGCGACTGCTCAACCCAGCGCCGCCACCAAAAAGTTATTGAAGAAGCCCCCGCTCCCGGCATCGACCGCAAGCAAATCAGCACTATCGGCGAACGGTGCGCCAAAGCGTGCCGCAAAATTGGCTACCGGGGCGCAGGGACGTTTGAGTTCCTGTACGAAAACGGCGAGTTCTACTTCATTGAGATGAACACGCGGGTACAAGTTGAACACCCCGTCACTGAATTCATCACGGGCATCGACATTGTCCAAACGCAAATTAAAGTCGCCGCCGGCGAAAAACTGCAACTCACCCAGCGCGACGTTGCCATTCGCGGGCACGCCATCGAATGCCGGATTAACGCCGAAGACCCCTTCAAGTTCACCCCTTCTCCCGGAAGAATCACCAACTGGCACGTCCCCGGCGGCCCCGGCATCCGCGTAGATTCGCATGTCTATACCGGCTATCTGGTCCCGCCGCATTACGACTCGATGATTGGCAAAATCATCGCCTACGGCGACACACGCGACCAAGCCATCCGCCGGATGCGCGTCGCGCTCTCCGAAATGAATGTTATCGGCATCAAAACCAACATCCCGCTGCACCAAGAATTGATGCTCGACAGCAATTTTATTGAGGGCGGAATCAGCATCCATTACCTTGAAGAACGGCTTGAAAGCATGAATAGCGTCATCAGCATTGGCAGGGCCGGATGAGTTTATGTGGCTCTCCGTGACGCTTGAAGCCGAAGCCGCCCGCGCCGAGGCCCTCTCTGACGCGCTCATGGAAGTAGGCGCGGTATCCGTTTCCATCGAGGACGCCGACGCGGGCACGGACGCCGAGACGCCGCAATTCGGCGAACCCGGCGAAGCGCCCGCCAGTTTGTGGGCGCACTGTCGCGTTATCGCGCTGTTTGACCCCGCCATCCGCCCCGCCTTAGCCGCGCACATCAAGCAAGCCTGCGTGATAGCGGGAATCCCCGCCCCGCCGCCCGCCTTAGCGGTTGATGAAGTTGCCGAACAAGACTGGGTACGTGCCTCGCAAAGCCAGTTTGAACCCATCCGCATCACAGACCGCCTCTGGATTGTGCCCTCCTGGCACAGCGCCCCCGACACAGACGCCATCAACATCGCGCTTGACCCCGGCATGGCTTTTGGGACCGGCTCGCATCCCACCACGCGCCTGTGCCTCGAATGGCTGTGCGAAAACGTCCGCCCCGGAGCATCCGTGCTAGATGTCGGCTGCGGATCGGGCATCCTCGCCATTGCCGCCGCCAAACTCGGCGCGGCCTCGGTATGGGGCACTGACATCGACGAACGCGCAATACAAGCCGCGTTTGAAAACGCCGCCAAAAATGGCGTGAGCAACATCGTGCGCACACAGCATTCCAGCGCGCCGCTTAATGCCTCATTTGACCTAGTTGTTGCCAACATCCTCACCAACCCGCTGTGCGTACTGGCTCCCGCTATCGCGGCGCACGTTGCCCCCGGCGGCAAAATCGCGCTCTCCGGCGTACTCGAACAACAAGCGGCGCAAGTCATTGACGCTTGGCGTCCTTGGATAAAACTCACCCTTGGGGAAGTCCGGGAAGAGTGGGTCCGCCTAGAAGGAACCAAGCCGCCAGAGTGAATAATCCCTTGTTTCGGAGTCTGTTTCATCACACAAACAGAAACGTGGAGTGACATAGAACCCGTATCATGGCAATTGATGCTTTAATATTCCCGCTTCTCCGTCCAGAACTTATCCTTTTGACCCAATGCTGACCCGTTGCCCGAACTGCCAAACCGTTTTTCGGCTTTCGTCGGAGCAACTGCTTGCCCGTCAGGGCAGAGTGCGTTGCGGCACATGCCTACACCCATTCAACGCGCTGGACCACCTCGCCGAATCGGATCCCAAGGCCGGGCAACAGTCCAACCGTCCGCCTGCCCCCCCCGCCAAACCTAAGCCCTCGGCGGCTCCTAACGCCCCGGCGGGACAAAAGCCCGCTGCCGCAAAAACGCCCAGCCCGCCTGCCCCCAACGCAAAACCCGCCCCGCCGCCTGTACGGACACCCGCCCCGCCCCCTGCGCCGGTCATGGTCCCGTCCCTCAAAACATCTCCCAAACCGGCCATCTCCCCGCTTCTCAAAAAAACATCGCAGCGGTCATTGAGCGACGTGGATTTTTCGTCCTCCATCGACTCGCAGTCCAAGGTGCCCAAACCCCCCCCCCAATGGACATCCTCACAAGAATTTCCGCCCCTTCCCTCATCCGATTCAACCGACTTTCAGCCAGAGCAGTGGCCCCCCGCGCCCAACCCAAAATCTCCCGCCGCCGACAAAATTGTTCCTCCCGTCCCTATCCCCACGAAGGCGCCAACAACCGACATATGGAGCGCGACCACGCTCACGGGAACCACAGCAAGACTCTCTACGGAATCGCAGCTTCCTCCCCTCACGCTTTATAACCCCCCCGCCCAAAACAACCCTCCTCCTGCCGCTCCCCCGCCTCCCCCGCCCCGCCCGGCAGCGGCCACCAAAACAGTTACCCCTTTCCCGCCTTTAGATATTGCATCTGCGTCGAATACCCCCATGCCCGCTCCGCCCGTGGCATCCATATCAAATACCCCTCTCTCGGCAACGTTCCCAACCGAGAAGATTTTTGAAGCCACCATGGCAATGCCTCCCCCTGAAGGCTCGCCGGCTCAAATCCAAATTACCCGCAAACGCGGGACGGCACGCAAAAAAGAAACCGCAGAAGAAA
>JAIRPB010000069.1 GCA_031257305.1 Azoarcus sp. | reverse complement strand
GTGGGGGGGCTGTCTGGTGTTGTCCCGCGCTGGTGCGCGGCCTCTCCGGCGCGGGGGGGGGGGGGGGGGGGCGGCCCGGGGCGCGCGCCCCCCGCGGCGCCGGAATGAGCGTCGGCCTTTCCCTTGCCCGGTTCCCTCTCCCCGAGGGAGAGGGGCGTTATGTTTCGCGTGTATTAGCGTCTATTCGCGGTTTTCCGTCTGGCCGGGAAAACGGAACCGTCCCTCTCCCGCCCTCTGCGGGAGTCCCTCTGAACCCCTCGCCCCTTGTGGGAGAGGGTGGCGCGAAGCGCCGGGTGAGGGGGGACGCCGCAAGGCGTCTGTACTGACGTTGCTTGCAACGCACCCGGTTGGGAGGGCGTTTAGCGGGTCCCAAACTCCGCCATCGCGTCAACTAGCGCCTCTTGAAAATATTCGGCGAGGGCGCTGTCGACGAGAAGATGAAACGCTTCGCCTTGGCCGTCGCCCGCGACGATGGCGCTGGCTGATGCAACGGATGTCTGCGCAATGGCGTCGTGTGCGAAGGCTTTGGGCGATAAATCTACTCCGCAGAGTTTGGACATCACCTCAACGCGCCGTTCCCCGGAAAGGCAGAACCAAGCGTGAGAATCCCTTCGCGGCAGAAAATACAGGCTGTTTTCACCGGCTTTGGGGGCTTCCGCCTCCAGCGCGCTTACGCGCATGCCTTCGTCCTCCTTTGCGCCTAGCAATACATATTCGCTGTTAGACAAACGTAGCAAAAGTTCGCCAGAGGGGGCGCGGGTGAGACGGTTTGGCGCGTTGGGCGGGATAAAACCCGCATTGGATAAATATTCCGCTGCCGTCCGGCCGCGCAACCCAAGCCGTGGCAGGTGAGTCATCGCTTCTAGTTTGGGCGCGCTATGCGTTGTTTTTTGAAGAACGGTAGCCATGAGATTAGACCTCCTGACGCAGGTTTTTGGGGTCGTAAAAGGGAAGCGCGACAACCGTTGCCAGCAAGCGGCCGCCCGGCGCATTTTCACAGCGGATGGGTAGCGTGGTGCCGGCTTTGCTTTGCGAGGGTGCGCACCAAGCTAAGCCAATGGTTTGCCCTAACGCTACGGAATGGCCTACGGAAGTAATCGCGCCGGTGATGTTGCCCGCTTCATCCAAAATCAACTGGCCTTCTAGCGGTTTTTGCGGCGCGTTTTTGGGCAACGTGAAGCCGACGAGTTTGCGCTGTAAAGGCTGTGCTTCCAAGATGCTGATGGAACGTTTGCCGACAAAAAACGGTTTTTTGCGGCCAATTGCCCACTCCATGCCAACCTCCGCCGGATGCGTCATGCCATCCGTATCTTGGCTGACAATGACGTGGCCTTTTTCGAGGCGCAAAAGGCGCTGTGCTTCCACGCCGAAAGGACGGATGCCAAACTCTGCGCCCGCTTTCATCAGCGCGTCCCATAGCGCCTCGCCATAACGCGACGGCACGTGGATTTCGTAGCCCAGTTCGCCCACAAAACCCACGCGCATGAGCCGTGCCGGAATTCCTGCGACGATGCCGGTTTGTACGCCTAGATAGGGGAACGAAGAGCCGGAGAGTTCAATATTCACTCCCGCCCGCGCTAGCACTTCACGTGATTTGGGACCCGCAAGGTTCACCGCCGCCCAAGCAGAAGTGACGTTGGCAATGTCTACGTCAAGCCGCCATTGCGCGTTCCATTTCGTCATGGCGCGCCAGACGCGGTCTACGCCGCTTGTGGTGGCGGTGACGTAAAAATGCTGTTCGCCCAAACGGCAGCACACGCCGTCGTCCATGATGACGCCATCTTCAGCCGTCATGAGCGCATAGCGTGAGCGCCCTACGGGCAGCTTGGCGAAACCGAAGGTGTACATGCGTTCTAGGAATTCCACGGCATCCGGGCCGCGAATTTCCAAGCCGCCGAGCGTGGAAACGTCTATTAACCCTACCCGCTCACGCACGGCGCGTGCCTCTTCCTGAATATGCGCCTCGCGCTGCGCGGGGTCGCCGTAATAGGCGGGACGCCGCCAAGTACCGGCCATCAGCCACTGCGCTCCCGCTTTCTCGTGATGCCGCCATAGGGCGGAATTTCGGACAGGCGAAAATCCCCGGCCCGCGATGAGTGCTAGTTTTTCTGGCATGAAGGGCGGGCGGGCGGTGGTGATGCCGGTCTCGGAAATGCTCCGGCTTGTTGCTTCAGCCACCAGACGTGCGGCGGGCAGTGCCGACTGCCGCCCCTGCAAAGGTCCCATGCCAAGCGTGGTGAAACGCTTGATTAACTGAATGTCCCGATAACCCAGACGCACGGTATTGATGATGTCCCGGATTTGCAGGTCCTCGTCTAAATCTACGAATTCCTTGCCTTTAGGATGCGGGAAAATGGGCCAGGGATAGTTGACGGGCGCTTCAGCTTCAAACTTAGGCGTTGCGGGAAGTTCCGCGCCTGCTGGTTTTCCTGATGCTTTAGCCGCCGCCCGCCGTCCTGATTGCTCGCCGTCTTGCAGGACGTTGTCTAGCGAAAAATAGCCGTTGACGGACCCTGCGAGCGTCAAAATGTCCGGCAGGCCGTCAATGGAAAAACGTGCGCTTGACTCGTCATAAGCGAGTTTGCCGCCCGCTTGGCAAGGAAGCTGCCAGACTGGCATATACCCTGATGACATTAACAGCGTGTCGCATTCGATGAAGTTGCCGCTGGTTTCTACTTCACCGCGCCGCGCCGCGCCGGAGCTGTTCGTTTCTAGCAGGATGCGGCGAAGCTCGACTCCCGACACATGCGGGTTGCCATCCCGATTTTTGCCGGAAATCGCCTCAAACACAGTAGTGCCGGAATAAATACGGACATTTTTGGCTTCCAGCGCCTTGCGGAACGGAGCGGCCTGTTTGCAGTCATCAGAACGCATGTCTGCTACGGCGGCGATTTCCATGCCCGCTTCCAGCATATCCAAAGCGGCTAGATAGCCGCCGTTGTGCCCTGTGAGAATCACGGCGCGTTTGCCGGGTTTGACGCCGTAAAGCCGCATGAGCCGTTGCGCGGCGCTGGCAAGCATGATGCCGGGTAAATCGTTGTTGCGGAAAATAACCGGCTGCTCGAATGCCCCCGCCGCCATCACGCAGGTTTTTGCCCGCACTTTGTAAAGGCGGTTGCCTGAAATAACGGGCAAGTAGTTATCTGCGAACCAAGCGTTGCAGACTGCGTGGGTGAGGGCGCGGATATTTGGATGGTGTTTGGCGCGCTCAATTAAGGCACGGGTTTCGCTGGCTTTTTTCCCTTCTATATCAAAACGCGCCCAGTTGAGCGAACCGCCCAATTCCGGTTCCTGCTCAATAAGCAGTACGCGCGCGCCCGCTTCTGCCGCCGCCAGTGCGCTTGATAGGCCGGCAGGGCCGGAGCCGATAACCGCGACATCGGCGAAAAGATAGGCTTTGTCGTGGTAAGTGGGTTTGAAAGACACATCAAGCTGGCCCAGTCCCGCTTTTTTACGGATAAACGGCTCCCAATATTTCCACATGCCGGCTGGTTTGAAAAAGGCGCGGTAATAAAAACCGACGGGCATAAAACGTGAAAAATGCCCAAGTATCGCGTCGCGGTCATGGTCAAGCGAGCCGCTGTAATTTTGCCCCATGACGGACAGCCCTTCGGCAATCGGCGTGAGGTCAGCCAGCACGTTAGCTTCTTCCGGTAATTGCACCATCGTATTGACATCGTGGCCGGCAAGGGTCATGGGGCCGCGCGCGCGGTGATATTTGAACGAGCGCGACATCAGATGACGCCCGTTGGCCATCAGCGCGCTGGCAAGGGTATCGCCCGTAAAACCCGTGTAGTGCTTGCCCTCGAACGAAAAACGCACGGGACGGGTACGGTCGATGCGTTGTCCCCAAGGTTTGGGCAGGCGGGAAACCGCTGGAATGTCGTCGCTCATAGGGGATTCTCCTTCGTGGCGGATGCGGAAGATGCTGCGGACGGCGAAAAATCCACACGCTGGGTAAACAGTTCGCCGGGGTCAAATGTTTTTCGGATATGGTCGGTGACGGTATCGCGCTCGGCGATAAACCAGTAGCCGGATGCGTTATGCAGCCACCATTCGCGGACTACCCCGGCAGGGTTGGTTTTATTGAATACGTAATCTGCCCATTCGGTATCGGTGGCGGTGTTGGGATTGGGCATGCCGGTAACTTCGCCGCCATAGGTAAATTCCGTGATGTTGCGTAGGCCATTCAAAGGGCAAGGCATGAGTTTCATGAGGACACCTCGTATTTAGTGACTGGCCGCCGTCGCGCCCATTTCGTTAATCTGTTTGAAGCGTGAAAAACGCTCTAGCCCAAAAGGCGCAATCAGCGCCGGGACTTTTCCGCCTGAAGCCACGAGTTCTGCCATTGTCTTGCCGCAGATAGGCGTTGACTTGAAGCCATACGTGCCCCATCCCGCATCCAGATAGTAGTTGTCGATGGGCGAGAGTCCCATGATGGGGCTGTAATCCGGCGTCATGTCGGTAATGCCTGCCCATTGGCGCATCAGCTTGGTGTTGGCAAGGAACGGGAACATTTCGATGGCATGCATCAGCAGCCCTTCTTTGAGTTCTAGCGATGAGCGCGGCTGATAAAGCGGATATGGGTCAGAGCCGCCGCCAATGAGCACTTCGCCGCGGCCGGTCTGCTGCACGTAACAGTGCAGTGCGGATGAACTCACCAGCGGTGTGAGAAACGGCTTTACGGGTTGCGTGACCATCGCTTGCAGGGGATAAGTATGGATGGGGGCGCGGATGTTGAGCTTATTCATGAGAATGGAACTGTTGCCGGCCACGGCTTGCACCACGACGCCGCATTTCACCGTGCCGCGATTGGTTTGGATGGCGGTGACGCGGTTCTTTTCGACGACGAAATCCTGCGCTTCGGTAAGCGGATGGAATTCCACGCCACGCTCAATAGCCCCGCGAGCGTAGCCCCAAGCGACGGCGTCATGCCGCGCCGTGGCCCCGTCGATATGCCATAACCCCGCAAGCACGGGCGTATGGCCCGTTTCAAGGTTCAGCAGCGGCACAAGCTCTTTGATTTGCTGCCGGTCCAGCATTTCGGTGCGTCCGCCAAAATGCCGGTTGACTTCGCAGCGTTGCCGGAAAGCACGCACCGTGGAGTCTGAATGCGCGAGGGTTAGTTGCCCGCGCTCGGAATACATGATGTTGAAATCAAACTCGTTGGATAAATTGCGGAAGAGGCCGACCGAGGCGATATAAAACTTCACGCTTTCAGGCGTCATGTAATTGGAGCGGATAACGGCCGTATTGCGGGTGGTACTGCCGCCGCCAAGATAACCTTTTTCTAATACGGCAACATTGGTGAGGCCGTGGTATTTGGCGAGGTAATAGGCAATGGCAACGCCATGGCCGCCGCCGCCAATAATTATTACGTCATATGCGGGCTTTAATGACGGAGGAGGGGGAAAATCCGGTTTTTTGACCGGGTCGGAAGAAAGTCCATAACGAAGAAGCGCAAAGGGCATGATGCCTCCTTAAAAAATCAGGGCAGTCCGGCAATGGCTTTCGCCGCGTGGACAGTGTTCTGCATGAGACAGGCAATGGTCATCGGTCCCACGCCTCCCGGCACAGGCGTGATGGCGGCCGCGACGGGGGAAACGCTGGTGAAATCCACATCGCCCACGAGGCGGTTTTTCCCGTTTTCCGTGATGCGGTTGATGCCTACGTCGATAACGGTTGCGCCGGGTTTAACCCAGTCCGCATTCACCATGCCCGCCCGCCCCACGGCCGCGACAACAATATCTGCCTCGCGTGATAACGCGGCCGCGTTCTTGACGCGGGAGTGCACGATGGTGACGGCGCAATGTTCCCGTAGAAGCAGCGCCGCCATCGGCTTGCCGACGATATTTGAACGCCCGATGACGATGGCGTGCTTGCCGCTTAAATCTTGGCCAAGTGTTTCTTTTAGCAACAAAAGACAGCCCAGCGGCGTGCAGGGCGTGAGCGCCTGGCGCCCCTGCTGTAGCGCGCCCACGTTTTCCGCGTGGAAGCCATCCACGTCTTTTTCTGGCCGGATGGCCGCCAGCACTTTTTGTTCGCTGATTTGCGGGGGCAGGGGAAGCTGCACCAAAATGCCGTGTATGGCGTTGTCTTGGTTGAGGCGGTGAATAAGGCTCAGCAGTTCCGTTTCGGGCGTTTTGGCGGAAAGGCGGTGCTCAAACGAGGCAATGCCGCAGGAACGCGCTTTTTCCACTTTATTTTTGACATAAACCTGACTCGCCGGGTCCTCGCCCACCAGCACGACGGCTAACCCCGGATGGACGCCCGCCTTGATAAGCAGCGCGGTTTCTTCGCGCGCGTTGGCCAGCGTTTTTTCGGCAATGGCCTTGCCGTCGATGATGAGGGCGCTCATTTGAACACCACCGTGCGGGCATCGTTGAGAAAAACGCGGTGCTCAAGGTGGTAACGCACGGCCTTGGACAAGGCCACCGTTTCCGTGTCGCGCCCCACCGCCACTAAATCATCGGGCGAATAGGAATGGTCTACGCGCAGCACTTCTTGCTCGATGATGGGGCCTTCGTCCAAGTCTGACGTTACATAGTGCGCCGTAGCCCCAATCAGCTTCACGCCCCGCTCAAACGCTTGGTGATAGGGTTTTGCGCCCTTAAAACCCGGCAGAAATGAATGGTGAATATTGATTGCCCGCCCGGAGAGGTTGCGGCACAAGTCATCCGACAAAATCTGCATATAGCGCGCTAGCACCACTAGTTCCGCGCCTGTTTCTTCAACAATGCCTAGCAGCGCCTTTTCCTGCTGGGCCTTGTTCTCTTTTGTGACGGGCAGATAAACAAAACGGATGCCCTCCCGTTCCGCCATTGGCCGCAAATCGAGATGGTTTGAGACGACCGCCGCGATGTCCATTTTTAATTCCCCTTTGTGGAAACGGTACAAAAGGTCGGAAAAGCAATGGTCATACTTGCTCACCATCAATATCACCGGCATTGGGCGATGGTCGCTATGCAGGGTCCATTCCATGCCAAAACGGCGGGCGACTTCTGGAAATTCTCGCCGGATGCTTTCTTCATCCTGTGCCGCATCCGTGAAATGAAATACCGAGCGCATGAAAAACTTTTGGCTACCCTCATCGTCAAACTGCGACATTTCGCTGATATAGCACTTGCGCTGCGCTAGAAACGTCGTGATTGCCGCCACAATCCCCGTGGCCGCCGCGCAGGTAATCTTCAGGATGAAATTCTCGCGGCCGCCAGCATCAGAAGAAGCGCGGGGCGGGGCAGAGGATGGTTTTGTGTGCTGCATGTAAAACTCCAAAATGATGATGTCAAACTGTGTTGCGCTATGG
>JAIRPB010000041.1 GCA_031257305.1 Azoarcus sp. | reverse complement strand
GTGCAGGATGGGACGGGGAAAAAGTAATTTCATGCGGCAGCATGTTCTGAGTCCCACCCGGTTATTATTTTTTCAGTATCGCGGAAATTGCAGAAAGCCGTGCCATCGGCAATAACCCTTTGCTCGCCCGCGTAAATAACTGTGGGGGATTGTGCTGTATCGGTTGCTTTACAAAGGGAAAGGAGGTTTTTTGCAAAAGAGCGGTCGTATGTCATGCCGCTTTTAATTTCAATAGGCAACAGGTTTTTGCCGCGTAGCACGAGCAAATCTACTTCCATGCCGCGCTGGTCCCGGAAGAAATATAGATTGGGTAATTTTCCGGCATTGAGTCTTGCTTTGAGCGCCTCAACTATTACCATGTTTTCAAATAACCCTCCGAGAAGAGGATCCCGCCCAACCTGTGCTGGCGTTTCAATACCGAGTAGCCATGCGGCTAATCCGACTTCATAAAAGAATACCTTGGGCGCTTTAATAAGCCTTTTTCCGAAATTGTTAAAGTAACTTGGCAAACGAAAAATAATAAAGCTCGCCTCAAGGACGGAAAGCCACGAAGAGAGCGTGGTGTGTGAGATGCCGACATCTCCCGCGAGTGAGTTCAAATTGAGAATTTGGCCTACACGTCCCGCGAGCAACCGGACAAATGTTTCAAAGGAGTTTTGATTGGAAATGTTCATCAGCATTTTGACATCACGCTCAACGTATGTTTGGAAATACGCCCTATAAAACGCTGTGGGTTCAATGCCGTCAAAATGTATGCTGGGCATATAGCCGTGATAAATGGAATGATTTCTATCAAGCAAAATTGATGCAGAGTCCAATTCTGAAATGGAGCAAGGCAATAGGGTTAAAATGCCGGTGCGGCCGGCAAGCGACTGCGCAATACCTTCTGCCAGCCGTGGCTGATGCGAACCCGTGAGAATGAATTTGCCTTTTTGTTTATTTTCATCAGCCATAACCTGTATATAACTTAAAAGTTCTGGAATTCTTTGGATTTCGTCGAGAATAAGCGGCCCGGGATGTGCCTTAAAAAAACCAACTGCATCATCCATTGCCGCCTTGCGTATCGGCGGGAATTCTAAATTGATGTATTCATGGTTGGGAAATGTGCTTTTTGCCAAGGTGGTTTTTCCAGACTGCCTCGGCCCCAGCAGGGTAACAACCGGAAATTGCTCCGCTAAACGTTTAAGCTGAACTTCCGCTTGTCTTTTAATCATGGCGTTTGATATTTTCATATAAATTGGAGGGACGGCCAATGGTAGCGCGGATATGGTGTTTTTGCAAGTTTAACTTGCAAAAACACCATCGCACTCTATCCAGACCTTTTTTTGACATCATGCGCGGAGTATGTTCGCGTAGCCCGCCTCTAACCGCTCAATTTAGATGCGTCTGTCCGCCGCAAAGGGATTTTGCTACGACGGCAACCTTGTTCACATCGTCATGGGTCATCTTAAAAGAGGCTTTACAATAAAAACCTTTTGGGTTTGTGGGCAAAGTCATCATGGTCATTTCCGATATTTGTATCCGCCGTCCTGTCTTTGCCACCGTCCTGTCGTTGATTGTGCTGTTGGTGGGGGTGATGTCGTATTCCCGGCTGACGGTGCGGGAATATCCCAATATTGACGAGGCCGTTGTTACGGTGGATACCACCTATACCGGGGCCAGTGCCGAAATTGTTGAGTCGAGGATTACCAAACCGCTGGAAGATTCTTTGGCTGGGATTGAGGGCGTAGACGTGATTTCGTCGATTAGCCGTTCCGAGAACAGCCAAATCACGGTGCGGTTTCGCATCGAGCGTGACGCGGACAGCGCCGCCGCCGATGTGCGCGACCGCGTTTCGCGGGTACGGAGGCGGTTGCCCGATGACATCGACGAGCCGGTGATTGCCAAAGTGGAGGCTGACGCGAATCCGATTATCTGGATTGCTTTTTCGTCTGACCGGCACGACCCGTTGGAGATGAGCGATATTGCTAACCGCATTATCAAGCCGCGCTTGCAAACTTTGCCGGGCGCGGCGGATGCGCGGATATACGGTGAGCGCCGTTATTCGATGCGCATTTGGCTGGACCGTGCCCGTCTCGCGGCGTTTGGCTTGACGCCGCAGGATGTGGAGGACGCGATTACGGCCCAAAACGTTGAGTTGCCAGCGGGACGTATCGAGAGCCGCGAACGCGAATTTGAGGTGGTGGCGCATACCGATTTGGCGAAACCCGAACAGTTTGAGGCGGTGGTGCTGCGTCAGGCCGCGGCGGCGGGGAGTTACCCGGTGCGTATCCGGGATGTCGGGGAGGTGGAAATTGCCGCCGTCAATGAGCGGTCGACCGTGCGTTTTATGGGGCGTCCTTCGGTTTCTATCGGCCTTATCAAGCAATCTACCGCTAATCCGCTCGACCTCAAGCGGGCATTGGTGAAAATGCTGCCTGATTTGGAAGAGGAACTGCCCGAAGGCATGAAGATGAGTGTTACCAACGATTCAACAATCTTCATTGAGCGTTCTATTGAGGCGGTGTTTTCCACGATTTGGGAAGCCGTACTGCTGGTGGCCGTCGTGTGCCTGTTTTTCTTACGCAACTGGCGGGCGATGCTGGCTCCGCTGGTGACGATTCCGGTTTCGCTGATTGGGGCGTTTACACTGATGTTCGCTTTTGGGTTCTCGGTGAACACGCTTACGTTGCTTGCGTTGGTGCTGGCCATCGGTTTGGTGGTGGATGATGCCATTGTGATGCTAGAAAACATTTTCCGTCACATTGAAGATGGCATGTCGCCTATTGAGGCGGCGTTCAAAGGTTCCCGTGAAATCGGTTTTGCCATCGTTGCGATGACGCTCACGCTGGCGGCGGTGTATGCGCCGGTTGCGTTCATGACGGGGCGCACCGGCAAACTTTTTGCCGAATTTGCCCTTACGCTCTCCGGCGCGGTGCTGGTATCGGGCTTTGTGGCGCTCACGCTCTCGCCCATGATGTGTTCGCGCCTGTTACGCCATGAACGCAAACACGGCTGGCTCTATAACGTCATTGAGCATTTTCTGGAAATAGTGATTGCCGGCTATCGGCGTGTGCTAGTGAAAATGCTTGGTATGCGTTGGGCGGTGATGGTTGCGTTCGCGGCGCTTGCGGCGCTTGGCGGGTTGTTATTTGTGCAGCTTAAATCTGAACTCTCGCCCATTGAGGACCGGGGGCGGATTATGGTGCAGTTCCGTGGGCCAGAAGGGGCCACTATCGACTTCATGACGGCGCATGCGGAAAAAATCGGACAGATTTTTGCGACCACTTCTGATGTCGACGGTTATCAAGTGATGACCGGTTCGCCTACGGTATCGCAGGGGCGTAGCTTTGTGAGTTTTGTCGACTGGTCACAACGCAAACGCAAGACGCCTGAAATTTCCGCCGAGTTACAGCGGCGGTTACGTGACATTACCGGCATCAACGCTTTTTCAATTCTGCCCGCCGCTTTTGGGCAAAGCCCGCGCACCCGGCCCGTGAGTTTTGTGATTGCTTCGTCCGGCTCATGGGAGGACCTCTCCCGTGTCACCGAAGCCATGCTGGAGGCCATGAGCAAGCACGGCAAATTTATTTCGCCTGATACCGACCTTCAATTAACCAAACCGGAACTGGCCGTATCGGTTGACCGCGACAAGGCCGCTGACTTGGGTATTTCTGTGCAAGTGATTGGGCATACACTAGAAACCATGCTCGGCGGGCGTCAAGTTACGCGCTACAAACAAAACGCTGAACAATACGATGTCATTGTCCAGGTTAAACCGGACGGGCGCGTTGACCCACGCGACATCCACGACATTTTTGTACGCGGCAAAGGCGGGCAGATGGTGCCGTTGGCGAATCTCGTCAAATTAGATGAGACGGTCAGCCCGCGTGAGCTTAACCACTTTGGCCAGCGCCGCGCCGTGACGGTAACGGCCAACCTCGCGCCCGATTTTGCCTTGGGTGAGGCACTGAAGTGGATGGATTCCACGGCGCTGCAAGTTTTTTCTTCCCTAGGCTATTCTGGCTATTCCACCGACTATGACGGCATGTCGCGTGAGTTCAAGACGAGTTCCGCAAGCCTCGCGTTGACTTTTTCGCTGGCGCTTGCGTTTATTTATCTCGTGCTTTCCGCACAGTTCGAGAGTTTTTTATCCCCATTCATCATCATGCTGACCGTGCCGCTTTCAATGACTGGCGCATTAGGCGCGTTGTGGCTGACGGGCGGGACGCTCAACGTCTACAGCCAGATTGGTCTTGTGACGCTCATTGGCCTCATTACTAAACACGGCATCCTGATTGTGGAATTCGCTAATCAGCTACGTAGCGCGGGAAAAGAAGTGTTTGATGCTGTCATAGAAGCCACCGTGTTGCGCCTACGCCCCATCCTCATGACGACCGGCGCAATGGTTTTGGGGGCGATTCCGCTGGCCTTTGCCACTGGCGCGGGGGCGGAAAGCCGCCAACAAATTGGCTGGGTTATCGTTGGCGGGTTGTTACTCGGTACTTTTTTCACGCTCTTTGTTGTTCCCGCTGTCTACACTTTGATTGTACGCAAGCCTCGTGCAGTGATGCCCGTGTCTGGCGTGTAGAAAAAGGAGACGGATGATGGACGCCATAAAAGCACTTTCCGCAGGCTTTGATAACGTGCACAACATGCAGAACGCCCGCGCCCAAAGCGCCCCGCCCCAAAGAGAACGCGAGCGCGGACTAGACGTAGCACAGCCGTCCCCGCAAGCCGGCATTGTTCCTTCAACGCAGGTGGATTTAAGCGACGCCGCCCGCGCCGCAGCGCGTTCTGGCGCTCCCGCCTCGCCGCCGCCTACTGCCGCCAATGCGCCCGCCGCGCCTGTACAAACCCGCGAAGCCATTGCCCGCGCCGCCGCTGCCGAACGCCCTAATAACGTAGAAGCGCGTGACGTTGCCGCCTCCGGCGTCGCCAACCGCGAAGCGGTGCAACGCTACCTTGGCAACAGTACCGCCTTGCCCGTTGGGCAAAGCGCGCCTTCCACAGTGAGGGTTTCAGCCTAATTTTTGGCCGGGGCAGGGCATATTGGCCAAAAAATCCTAGCCAAGACACTTTACAGCCCCCGGAACGCACACTACAATGCGCCCTCTTTCGTCCGGGGGTATAGCTCAGCTGGGAGAGCGCTTGCATGGCATGCAAGAGGTCAGCGGTTCGATCCCGCTTACCTCCACCAGGAAGAAAGTAGTGCAGTATCAGCGTCCCCATCGTCTAGAGGCCTAGGACACCGCCCTTTCACGGCGATAACCGGGGTTCGAATCCCCGTGGGGACGCCACTCTATTTCACTGCATCGCCCAGCATCGTTTTGATAGACAGGACTTTGCCGTCACCTGCCCAACGATGACCGCCCCATCTGCCCCGCCCCCCATCGCCGCCATTGCCACGCCTGCCGGTCGCGGCGGGGTGGGCATTATCCGTATTTCGGGAGCGGGGCTTGATGCTTTTGTTGCCGCGCTTATTGGAAAAACGCCCCCGGCGCGCCGGGCGGTGATGGCTGACTTCAAAGCCGCTGACGGCAGCCCTATTGATAGCGGCCTTGCGCTTTTTTTCCCTGCGCCGGCTTCTTTTACGGGTGAGGACGTACTCGAACTGCACGGCCACGGCGGGGCGGTGGTGATGAACCTGCTGCTGGCGCGTTGTATAGAACTTGGGGCGCGTCTGGCGGAACCCGGCGAATTTACCCGCCGCGCATTTCTCAACGGCAAGCTCGATTTAGCCCAAGCTGAAGCCGTGGCCGACATCATTGACGCCTCCACCTCTGCTGCGGCCCGAAGCGCCGCACGTTCCCTCACGGGGGAATTTTCCCGTGCCGTGCATGCGCTGGTAGAAGAACTGACGGACCTTCGCGCGCTCGCTGAAGCCACGCTTGATTTTCCAGAGGAAGAAATCGACTTTCTCCAACAGGCTGATGCTTTTGGGCGTATTGAACGGCTGGACGGATGCCTACAAGCCATCCGCGCCCGCGCAAAGCGGGGCAAGCTGCTTCAGGCCGGATTGCATGTGGTTTTGATTGGCCCGCCCAACGTGGGCAAGTCATCACTGCTGAACCTGCTCTCCGGCGATGAGCTTGCCATTGTCACGCCCATTCCCGGCACCACACGCGACGCGCTCAAATCCACCATCCAGATTCATGGCATCCCGCTGCACATCATCGACACCGCAGGTTTGCGCGAAGCGGGAGACGAAGTCGAAAAAATAGGCATTGCCCGCACGTGGAAAGCCGTTAACGAAGCCGACCTCGCACTGTTTCTAGTGGATGCCCGCGCCGGACTCACGCCGGACGATTTCGCCATTCTTGAGAAACTACCCGATGCGCTGCCCCGCATTATCGTGAGGAACAAAATCGATTTAGTTCAAGAATCTGCATTGGAAAACCAGAAACCGGCCAATGGGGTGAGCGTTCCCGGCGCAGTTCGCCCGCCAATCCCGTTTTCCGCCAAAACAGGCCAAGGGATGGAACTCTTGGAAGCCGCGCTGCTAGAAATCGCGGGCTGGCAGGATGCGGAAGATACATTCGTTGCCCGCGAGCGCCATTTAAGGGCCATTGACGAGAGCGCAAAACACCTTTTGCTTGCCCGTACCGAACTCGGCACACCCGCCCCGGCGCTAGAACTTTTTGCTGAAAATTTGCGTCTTGCGCAAAACGCGCTTTCAAGCATTACGGGCGAAATGACGCCGGATGATTTGCTCGGGGAAATTTTTGGCCGTTTTTGCATTGGAAAATAAGTGTGCCCCTCTCCCTCTGGGAGAGAAGTTGGGGGTGAGGGAACGGGGCCAGGGGAGAGGCCCAGCGGCGCAACCGAGAAATTTTTCACGGGCGGCAACACGGAATTATTTGGTGATAGCATCTTGCCTTTGTTTGTAGGGACACGCCACGAGACGCCCGGGTCGCGCCGGGCCTAGAGGATTGCACTTATGAGTACATTTGACCCCAGCAAACCCTTCAAGAAGCTCGCCCAGCACGCCGCCACCCCGGCCGACAAGGCCGTGCAGGAAGTCCGCAAAAAAATCGACGGCATGACCCACCTGGGGCGCCTCGCCGACGCCACGCCGGGGGCCGTCACCTACCCCGAACTCAACGACATGCTGGACGCCTTCGCCAGCGCCTTCACCCAGAAAAACCGCATCCTCACCTTCCAGATCGGCGACGGCCAGGAATACGCCGACCGCATCCTCGCCCAGCATGCCGAGGGCCGCGAGGCCCTCTCCGAGTCCTACGCCTACGAAGTCACCTGCCTCTCCCCCGACGCCTACCTCCCGCTGGACAGCTTCCTCGGCAAGGCCGCGCAGATTGACATCGCCACCGGGCTGGCGGGCTTTGACGCCTCCCTCCTCGACAAGGGCGAGGAACCCCCGCCGGAAAACGTCACGCGCTGCGGCGTCATCACCCGCGCCGACTCCCTGCCCTCCGACGGCGGCTTTGCCCGCTACCGCCTCACCGTCGAGTCCCCGGT
>JAIRPB010000023.1 GCA_031257305.1 Azoarcus sp. | reverse complement strand
TTCAAGGCGCATGTCGAGCCTTGCTAGGCGCTGTTCCAGATATTGCAATTGGATACGGGCGATGCCGGCGATGTGCGCTTCGCTTAGTGCGTGGAACACGACGACTTCATCAATGCGGTTGATGAATTCCGGGCGGAAAGCGGTTTTGACTTCCGCCATTACCGCGAGTTTGATGACGCCGTAATCGTCACCCGCCATTTGCTGAATCATCTGGCTGCCGAGGTTGGAGGTCATCACGATAACCGTGTTCTTGAAATCCACCGTGCGGCCTTGGCCGTCGGTCATGCGGCCGTCGTCTAGCACTTGCAGCAGCACGTTGAATACGTCGGGATGCGCTTTTTCCACTTCGTCAAACAGAATCACGCTGTAGGGCTTGCGGCGGACTTGCTCGGTGAGGTAGCCGCCTTCTTCATAGCCTACGTAGCCCGGCGGGGCACCGATGAGGCGCGCCACGGAATGCTTTTCCATGAATTCGCTCATGTCGATGCGGATGAGGTGCTCGCCCGAATCGAACAGGAACGCCGCCAGTGCCTTGCAGAGTTCTGTTTTCCCGACGCCCGTAGGCCCCAAAAACAGGAATGAGCCGTAAGGCCGGTTTTCGTCAGAGAGGCCCGCGCGCGAGCGGCGGATGGCATCCGACACGAGCCTCACCGCTTCATCCTGCCCTACCACGCGCTCATGCAGGCGTTCTTCCATTTTTAAGAGTTTTTCGCGCTCGCCCTGCATCATTTTGGACACCGGAATGCCCGTGGCGCGGCTGACGACTTCGGCGATTTCTTCCGCGCCCACCTGTGTGCGCAACAGGCGGTTTTTCGCCGCGCCCGCCGCCTCTGCCCCGTCTGTTTTTTCGGCGGCTTTCAGTTGCGCTTCCAATTTGGGCAATTCGCCGTATTGCAGTTCCGCTAATTTATCGAATTGGCCTTTGCGCTGGAATTCAGCCATTTGTACTTTGATGCGGTCAATTTCTTCTTTGATGTGTTTTGAACCCTGCAAATGCGCCTTTTCGGCTTTCCAGACTTCTTCGAGATCCGAATATTCTTTCGATAGCCGGGTAATTTCCGCCTCAATAAGCGAGAGCCGTTTTTGTGAGGCATCATCTTTTTCTTTTTTTATGGCCTCGCGCTCAATTTTGAGCTGTATTAGGCGGCGGTCGAGTTTATCCATGACCTCGGGTTTTGAATCAATTTCCATTTTGATTCTTGCCGCCGCTTCATCGATTAGGTCAATGGCTTTGTCAGGCAAAAAGCGGTCGGTAATGTAGCGGTTTGAAAGTTCGCTGGCCGCGACAATGGCAGGGTCGGTAATTTCCACGCCGTGGTGGATTTCGTATTTCTCTTGTAGGCCGCGCAAAATGGCAATGGTGGCTTCCACCGAGGGTTCTTCAATTAGCACTTTTTGGAAACGCCGTTCTAGGGCCGCGTCTTTTTCGATGTATTTGCGGTATTCATCTAGCGTGGTCGCGCCGATGCAGTGCAGTTCCCCCCGCGCCAGTGCTGGCTTGAGCATATTGCCGGCATCGATAGCGCCTTCGGCTTTGCCCGCGCCTACCATTGTGTGCAACTCGTCGATGAAAAGAATAATGCGGCCTTCCTCGCGGGCAATTTCTTTGAGCACGGCCTTGAGCCGCTCTTCAAATTCGCCCCGGTATTTGGCGCCGGCCAGCAATGCCGCCATATCCAGCGCGAGCACCCGCTTTCCTTTGAGCGTTTCGGGAACTTCTTCATTCACAATGCGCTGCGCCAGACCTTCAACAATGGCCGTTTTGCCTACGCCGGGTTCGCCAATCAGCACGGGATTGTTTTTGGAGCGCCGCTGAAGAATCTGGATGGCGCGGCGGATTTCGTCGTCGCGGCCAATCACGGGGTCGAGCTTGCCCGACCGGGCGCGTTCAGTGAGGTCCATGCAGTATTTCGAGAGCGACTCGCGCTGCCCTTCGCCATCCGAGCTATTCACCGCCTGCCCCCCGCGCACGGCGTCAATCGCCGCGTCTAGCGCCTTGCGGTTTAGCCCATGCTCACGCAGTAACCGCCCGGTTTCGCCTTTGTCCTCCATTAGCGCAAGCAAAAACATTTCGCTGGCAATGAATTGGTCCCCGCGCTTCTGGGCTTCGCGGTCGGTGAGATTAAGCAAGCCGCTTAAGTTGCGCCCCACGGTAACGTTGCCGCCATGCCCTTCTACCTTGGGCAGACGTTCGATGGCACTGTTAAGCGCCGCCTTTAAGGGCTGCACATTCACGCCGGCCCGCTGTAACAGCGAAACCGTGCTGCCATCTTCTTGGTTGAGCAGCGCCAGCAAGACATGCAGGGGTTCAATAAATTGCTGGTCGTTGCCCACGGCCAGACTTTGCGCATCCGCCAGCGCCTGTTGGAAGGGGGTGGTGAGTTTGTCGAGACGCATGATTAAAAATTCCGCATAAAAACCCCTTTCGGGGCGAATACTTGTAATGTGGGGCAGGATAAGGTGGGTTCAAGGGGATATGCGCCGTGACAGATTACAGCGCACGCACTAAACATCCTCTGGGTGTGACAAAGGTCGTTAACCCGCCCCGCCAGAATCAAACAGAATCGCCGAGGCAGATACCTGCGGAGACAGGTTCATGAATAAATCCGATAAACCCGGAACATCCCCCCGGCAGACAGGCTCTAGCCTGATTGAAGTGCTGGTTTCCCTTTTTATCCTCGCTTTTGGGTTGCTCGGCATTGCCGGTATGCAGGCTAACGCCCTGCGCAACAACCAAGGCGCTTTTGAGCGCAGCGCCGCCGTATTCCTGACTTCTTCCATTCTGGACGCCATGCGCGCCAGTATGCAGCCCGATGCCGCCCGGCCCGGCGAAATGCTGGTACGAGACGGGTACGCAACCGGCAATTTCATCTGTAGCACCCAAGACATCACCGCCAGCGACCCCCTTGTTAAAAGCGACCTTGAACGCTGGCTCCAAAATATCCAAGAGAACCTAAACGGCGGCGCGCAAGATGCCAACACGTGCGGGAAAATCTCTTGCGAGCCTTCAGACAGTAACCTCTGCACGGTGTCTGTGCGCTGGGACGATTCCCGTGCAAACGGAGAACCGGCGCAGGTTCTCGAAACCCGGAGCCGCTTATGAAACGCATCTCTCTGGGTTCCTGCCCCGCGCCCGCCCAGCAAGGCATAACGCTCATCGAAATGATGATTTCAATGGTGCTAGGACTCATCATCATCAGCGGGGTCATGGGCGCTTTCATCTCCACGACCAAAACCCTCCGCCAAACAGACGACCTCTCCCGCATCCAAGAAAACGCCCGGGTTGCCGTGCAACTCATCGGGCGCTCGCTGCGCGAAGCCGGCGTTACCCCCTGCGGGCTGCCCCCGGGCAAAGGACTCATCGTCCACACCCCCGCTACGCTCGCCAATATCAGCAACTGGTGGGCGGGCGGCACGGATTTCAAGGATTCGATTCGGGGCTATCCCGCCTCCGCGATGTCGAATTTCCCAGCGAAAGACAGTAGCACCCCGCCCGTATCGGGCAGCGACGGCATTATTGTGGTGTCCGGCGGGGAAGCCGCCACCACCGTCAGCAACGACACCGGCACAGCAATGACCGTCCAATCCGCCAGCGGCTTCACAAGCAACAGCTATCTGTTCGCCTGTAGCGTCACGCAAGGTTACGGCGTGGTTTTTCAGCCCACCGGACTATCAGGCACCACCATCCAGCATCCGGCTTTTACGGTAACGGGCATCGGCACCCTTGCCCCCACGCACGTAGGGCGGCTTACCGCTGAAGGATGGTTTGTTGCCCCAAACTCCGAAGGCGGAACTTCCCTGTACCGGGGATTTCTTCAAAATAACGGCACAGCCACAGTAGAAGAAATTGCCCCAGACATTTCCAAAATGGAAATCACCTATCTGCTATCTGGCGAAAATTCATACACCGCCACCGTTGCCGACACCGCATGGCCCAATCTTCTCGCGGTCTACATCAACCTCACCATCACCCGGCAACCCGCTGGTTCCTCAACTGACCCCATCACCCGCACAGTGGGGCTTACCGTCAACCTACGGAACAGGTTTGAGCTTTCTTCAACGGGGACACCATGAAAAAGACTCCCCTCTTCCCCCCAAGCCAACAGCGCGGCGCAACGCTCATCATCGCCCTCATCCTGCTCATGGTCATGTCGCTAATGGCCGCCGCCACGCTACGCAGCACCAACATACAAGAACACATGAGCGCCAACGTCTACGACCGCAACCTAGCGTTTCAGTCAGCGGAAGCCGGCCTCAAGATGGGCGAACGCGCCGTAGAAAACTGGATACAGGGCGGCGCATCCGCGCTGCCCGCCTGCAACACCCCAAGCGCCGACGGGCTTTATGACAGCACCACGCCCACGAATTGCGCCACGCCGCTATGGGAAGGCCCCGCCCCGGGCGCATCCGGCACATACTGGCACGACCCGCTCAACGATAGCGATGCAGAAAGAATTCAATTCCCAAACCTCGGCCTATCGCTCTCCCCGTATTACATCGTCGAACTTTTAACCGATAAAGCCCCGTGCGAAATCGACAACCCCGCAGGCGGAACAACCGGCAGCACAGCCAGCGCCCGCAGTTGCAGGCGTTTCCGCATCACCGCCATCAGCCGGACAGGAAATGACGACGGCCGCGCACGGGTTATCCTCCAATCTATTTACGCTACGGAATAGCCGGGCAACGCCC
>JAIRPB010000231.1 GCA_031257305.1 Azoarcus sp. | reverse complement strand
TTGCTGCGGAGGGTTATCGGGGCTGTTAGGCGCACGACTCCAAAAACGCGACGGCCACGCTTTCTTCCCGCGTGCGGCGCATGGGGGGGAGGCTGCGCCAGACGGCTTTGCCGTAGGATTTGTTAATCATGCGGGGGTCGCAGATGCACAGTACGCCCCGGTCGGTTTCGCTGCGGATGAGCCGGCCGGCGCCTTGTTTCATGCTAAGGACGGCTCGCGGGAGCTGGTAGTGGAGGAAGGGGCTGAAGCCTTGCTTTTCCATGTGTGACACCCGGGCGGCAAATACGGGGTCGTCAGGCGGGGCGAAGGGGAGTTTGTCGATAATGACGAGCGAGAGGGCGTTTCCGGGCACATCGACGCCTTCCCAGAAACTTTGGCTTGCAACGAGGATGGCATTGCCTAGATGCCGGAAACGTTCTAGCAGTTCGCTTCTTGAGGCTTCGCCTTGTAGCAGCAGCGGCAGGGTTTCGCTGGCCTGCCGTAAGCCTTCTTCAAGAAGTTCGTGGATGCGGCGCATGGCTTTGAGCGAGGTGCACAGTACGAACGTGCGCCCCCGTGCGGCGCGGATGAGCGGCAGGGCTGTTTTGGCAACGGCTTCGGCGTAGCCGGGGGCGTTGGGGTTGGGCAGGCCGGCGGGGGCGTAGAGCAATGCTTGTTCGGCGTAGTTGAAGGGGCTGCCCCAGACGTTGCCAAGCGCCGGGGGGTCAAGGCCAAGGAGGCCGATTTCCCGGTAGTAGTGGCCGAGGTCCGTGCCGATGGCGAGGGTGGCAGAGGTAAAAATCCATGCCCTCGGCGGGGGGGCGCCGAGTTGTTTTTGGAAAAGCGTTGCCACGTCAAGCGGCGTGGCGTTGAGCGTGACGGCATGCGAGAAAACTTCAACCCACCGGATGATGTTTTCTGTGTTTTCGGTGTCTCGCCAGTGTTTGAGCTGCGCGCTAAGTTCCCGCGCACGGGCTAGGCAGCTTGCCAAGCCCGGGGAGCGTTCGGCTTGGGTTTCGAGCAGGGCGGCGAGTTGTGAAAGCTGTTCGGCAAATGCCGCGAGACGGGGCTGGAATTCTTCCCGTTCAGCCGCTTGGGCCAGAGAGAGTTTGGAGTCGGCATCGAAAGCGAGGCGGAAATCTTTTGTGGCTTTTTCTAGGGTATAGGTTGCGTCGATTAACGCTACGCAGTCGCGTGCGGCGGCGAGGGTTTCAGAACGGGTGTCGCGGGCCAGGGCGAGTGTTTGCGTGGTGGAGACGTTCTCCCCAAAGAAGAGGCTCGCGGTGTCTGGTAGCTGGTGGGCTTCGTCAAAAATCACCGTGTTGCAGTTCGGCAGCAGTTCGCCGGCGCCTTCGTCTTTGAGCATTACGTCGGCAAAGAAGAGGTGGTGGTTGACGATAACGACATCGGCCTCCATCGCGTCATGCCGCGCTTGGGAGACGAAACATTTTTTGATGTCCGGGCAGTCTTGCCCGAGGCAGTTTTCGCGGGTAGATGTGGCCATTGCCCATGCGCCGGAATCTTCCCGGACTTCGGCGCATTGCGCTTTGTCGCCGCTCTGGGTGGTGAGGGCGAAACGGGCGATAACGCGCATGTCCGCCGCGTCTTGCGGCGTGAAGAAGCGCCCGTCACGGAGATTGCGGGCGAGGTGGTAGGGGCAGATGTAGTTGGCGCGCCCTTTGAGGAGCGCGATGGTCACGGGCAGTTTGAGGGCATCGCGCACGGTGGGCAGGTCGCGGGCAAAGAGTTGGTCCTGCAAGGTACGTGTACCGGTGGAGAGAATGATTTTGCCGCCAGAGAGGAGCGCCGGGACGAGATAAGCAAACGTTTTGCCCGTGCCGGTTCCCGCCTCGGCAACGAGGATGCGGCAGCCCGCGATGGCTTCTGAAATACGCAGTGCCATGTCGGTTTGCTGTTCCCGCGCACGGAAATTGGGCACTGCTGCGGCCAGCGGCCCGTCTGCGGCAAAAAGGCGGGAAAGGGATTTGCTATTCAAACTCTACCCGGTTGCGCCCGGAGTGCTTGGCTTTGTAGAGGGCGTGGTCGGCGCGTGACAGTGTTTTGTCGATGTTGGGGTCGTTGTGGCTCATGATGGCGACGCCGACGCTGGCCGTAACGTAGATGTCTGCGTCGTTGTAGATGAGCGGGGTATCTTCAATAACTTTGCGTACCCGTTCTGCGAGCAGCAGGGCACCTTCTTTGTTGGCCTGCGGCAGCAGGATGGCGAATTCTTCGCCGCCGAGCCGGGCGAGGGTGTCGGAGCCGCGCAGGAGTTTGCGGATTTGCCGCACGATGTGGCAGAGCATGGCGTCGCCCGCGCCGTGGCCGTGCGTATCGTTGATTTGTTTGAAATGGTCGATGTCGACCATCAACAACGCGGCTTCGCCCGGGTAGCGGGTCAGGCGCGCGCGTTCGTGCTCAAAACTCTCGAAAAAAGCGCGGCGGTTGGGAATGCCGGTGAGCGGGTCCGACGTGGCCAGTTGCCAGAGTTCGCGGGCGTGGCGCTTTCTTTGCGAGATGTCGCGGTAGATGTACAGGAAGCCGAGGAGGTTGCCGTGCAGGCGGATGGGGACGAAATCGCGCTCAACCCAGCGGCCGTCTTTGAAATGGATTTCTTCGCCGTAAAAGGGGCGGGCGGCTGCCCGGAGCTCATCAATGCGTTTTAAGAATGCCTGGGCATTTTCGGCAACATGGCTACTGAATTCCATCAGTTTTTGGATGGGCTTGCCGAGAACGTATTCATCTGTGCCGGGCAGTCCGAGCAGGTCAAAAATGTTTTGGTTGATGAGGACGATGTCCCCTTGGGTGTCCTCCATGATGATGGAGCCGGGAAAGTTTTCGACGACGGCGTTGAGGTGGGAATGGGCGACTTCGAGTTTATCAACGGCCGCTTTTTGTTCGGAGAAGTCCTCTTTGGTGGCGATGAAGTGCTGGATGTCGCCTTGGTTGTCAAAAACGGGGGAGATAGTGAGGCGCTCGTTGTAGAGCGAGCCGTCTTTGCGCCGGTTGACGATTTCACCGCGCCAGACTTGGCCGGAGAGAATGGTTTGCCAGAGGTAGGAGTAAAAGGTGGCGTCGTGTTTGCCGGACTTGGTGAGAAAGCCCGGTCTCTTGCCGATGGCTTCCGCCGTCGTGTAGCCGGCTAACGTTGTGAAGGCGGGGTTGCACCATTCGATGGTGCTGTCTTTACGGGTAATGACGATGGCGTTTGCGCAGGCATTGAGCGTTTTTTCTAGCAGGTTGCGCTGGGATTCGATTTTGAGCAGGCGCTCGCGCTGGTGCCGCCCCGCGTAGCGGAAAAACAGGTAAGCGAATAGGACGCAGGCCATCCCGACAATCATCAGGAAAGAGATGGTCATGTTGTCGCGCTGGATGGACGGGGAGAGCGTGTTTTTTAGTATTTCGCTGTCGATAGCCAATACCACCCCCAAAGGCAATTGCGGGTGAAGGAGATAGGTGGCCAGCCAGTGTTTGGCGTCGATGGTTTCAAATTCGCCGGACTCTGCCGGGCTGCCTTTTTGCCAGTTGTCGATGATGGTGCGCTCAAACTGTAGCAGGCCGGAGTCGGCGGGCTGGGTATCGAGCAGGCGGAGCCCGTCCGTGCGCAGGACGGCAATACGGGTTTCCGGGGAGACTCCCGGCTCTTGGATAACTTTGTTGAGCAGGTATTTGAGTCCGACTGTGGCAACAAGGGAGATGTCTTGTCCGCGGCTTTCCGGCAGGCGGGTACGGGTGATGGGAATGAAACCGCGCTCTGGCGTGCGCTGGGTGTTGTCGGTCAGGGGGATGCCGTCGGCGAGGTCATTGCCGGCATGCGTGGGGCCAATACGTAATAAGTCGCCGGACGGCAGGGGCAGGACGGGGGTGGAGCCTAGGTTGACCGGATGCCCAATGTTTTCAGCTTTGGTGCTGGCAACAACGTTGCCTTGGGGGTCAATGAGCGAGATGGAAATGAGGAAAGGGGCGTCGTTCAATGCCCTTTGGAGCGTGTCTGTAGTGAGGGGGGCGGCGGCGGCAGAGTTGAGCGTGTTTTGTAAGATGGCATCGACTTGGTCCATCAGCAGCCCGATGCCGTGGTTGATATGGGCGGTATCACGCTCGGCGAGACTTAGAAAGTCTTTGTTTTGCTGGTGGATTTTGGCATCGGACTGATACAGGAATACTGTTACGCATAGCACCGCGCACAAGATAAACACTGCGGCAAAAGCAATATCCGCGACAAGAAGGCGAGTTCGTCTGTTCATCCATCAAAATGCTTGATTGCAACCCGAGCAACGATAACACGGCCTTGGGCGGGATGCGATTCGGGATAGCCAGTGGTTCATCCTAAAAAGAGACGATAGGCAGGGTTGCGGGTCTCGTCGGTATAGGCGTAGCCCAGCTGGTTGAGGAATTCAGCAAAATTGGCTTGGTCATTGGGGGGAACCTGCATCCCCACGAGGATGCGGCCAAAATCCGCGCCGTGGTTGCGGTAATGGAACAGGCTGATATTCCAGTCGGAACGCAGGCGGGAGAGAAAATCGATGAGGGCACCGGGGCGTTCTGGGAAAGTAAAGCGGTAAAGCACTTCGTCCCGGGCTTGGGGCGCATGTCCGCCGACCATGTAGCGGATGTGGGTTTTAGCCATTTCGTTGTCGGTGAGGTCGACGGCGGGGAGGCGGTGGCGTTCAAGCAGTTCGGTGAGCCTGGCGGCCTCAATGCGGCTGTGGATGCTCACGCCTACAAAAACATGCGCTTTCTGGGTGTCGGCGTAGCGGTAATTGAATTCGGTGATATTGCGGCCGCCGAGCAGTTGGCAGAACTTGCGGAATGACCCCGGTTGCTCGGGAATCGTCACGGCTAACACGGCTTCGCGCTGTTCGCCAAGTTCGGCGCGTTCTGCCACAAAGCGCAGCCGGTCGAAATTCATGTTGGCCCCGGAGGCAACTGCGACCAAGTTTTTGCCCCGCAGCTTGTGCCGCGCGCAATAGGCTTTGGCCCCGGCCACGGCCAGCGCGCCGGAGGGTTCGAGAATGGAGCGGGTATCTTCAAAAACATCTTTGATGGCGGCGCATAGGGAGTCGTTGTCGACTTCGATGATTTCATCGACGTACTGCTGGCATAGGCGGAACGTTTCATTGCCTACCCGTTTGACGGCGGTGCCGTCAGCAAAAAGCCCGACATGTTCTAGCGTGACGGGATGGCCGGCCGCAAGCGACTGATTCATGGCGTTGGCATCAAGCGTTTCGACGCCGATAATCCGGGTTTCCGGGCGCAGCCGTTTAACGTAGGCCGCTACCCCGGCAATAAGGCCGCCCCCGCCGATGGCGCAAAAAATGGCATGGAGGGGCTGGGGGCGGGCGCGCAGGATTTCCATGCCGATAGTGCCTTGGCCGGCGATAACGTCAGGGTCGTCGTAAGGGTGGACAAAGGTTAGTTTTTCGCGCTTTTCCAGTTCGAGGGCGTGGGCATAGGCATCGGAATAGGATTCGCCCGCCAGCACCGCTTCGCCGCCGCGCGCGCGGACCGCGTCAATTTTGATGCCGGGGGTAGTGCTGGGCATGACGATAACGGCCCGCGTTCCCAATTTTTGGGCGGAAAGCGCCACGCCTTGGGCATGGTTGCCTGCCGAGGCGCAAATCACCCCGCGCTTGAGTGCTTGCGGGGAGAGGTTTGCCATTTTGTTGTATGCGCCGCGCAGTTTGAAGCTGAACACCGGCTGCATGTCCTCGCGCTTGAGGTAGATACGGTTGTGAGTCCGGTTTGAGAGGTTGGCGGCGAGGTCAAGCGGGGTTTCGATGGCCACGTCGTACACCCGCGCATTGAGGATGCGTTCGAGGTAATCGGGGGCGTTGCGGGACATGTTTTTTAGGGGTTTGGGAGGCTGTGGGTGAGCAGCGCGTGGAGGGCTTCGGCGTCATCAGCGGCAAGTAACCGCTCGCGGAATTCTGCGTTACTAAACATTTGCGCCAGTTCAGCCAGTATTTGTAGGTGGGTTTCGTTGGCTTGCTCGGGGACGAGAAGCACAAAAATTAACTTCACCGGCAAGTCGTCGAAAGCGTCAAACGGGATTGGCTCAACGAGGCGGAGGAACGCGCCCGCCGCTTCAGTTAGCCCTTCAATGCGGCTGTGCGGGACGGCCACCCCAAAGCCTAGGCCCGTGGAGCCTAAGCGTTCGCGGGCAAAGAGTTTCTCAAATACAACGTCTTGGTCAAGGCCGGGTTGCGATTTGAACAGCAGCGCGGCTTCTTCAAAAACGCGCTTTTTGCTGCTGGCATTCAGATGGGCGATGACGTTGGCGGGCGGCAGGATAGGGGCGATAAGGCTCATGGCGGTCTGGTAATGCAAATAACCCACAGCGCCCATATGGAATGGGCGCTGCGGGACGGCTTGTTGGGAGGGCGCAGACGTTTGCGCTGGGGCGGTTAAGGGGTGAATTTATGTGAATCGTGGCTGTGTTCTGCGATTTTTTGCTTGTGTTTCTGCATTTGCCGGCTGAGTTTGTCGGCAAGGGCATCAAGGGCGGCGTAGAGGTCGGCATCAATAGATTCAACGTGGATGTCTTTGCCGCGAACATGCACCGTGGCTTCGGCTTTTTGGTTGAGTTTATCGACAGAGAGAATGACGTTAACGCTGGTGACGGCGTCATAATGACGGACAGCGCGGTCAATTTTTTCGGAGGCGTAACTGCGGATGGCGTCCGTGACTTCGACATGATGGCCGGTGATATTGAGATTCATGCTGGTTCCTCTCTTTGGTCAAAACGTTGGTCTAAACCGTTCTACGTGAACTAACGGGGGGAATGTTGAGCAGCGTGCGGTATTTAACGACTGTGCGCCGTGCGACTTGGATTCCCTGCTGGCCGAGCAACTCGGCAATTTTGGCGTCGGACAAGGGTTTTTTCTTGTCTTCGGCGTCAATAAACTGGCGGATGAGGGCGCGGATGGCTGTTGAGGAGGCGGCCCCGCCGGTATCGGTAGAGACATGGCTACCGAAAAAATATTTGAGTTCATATACGCCGCGTGCCGTGGCCATGTATTTTTGGCTGGTCACACGCGATACGGTGGATTCGTGCAGGCTGAGTTGGTCTGCGATTTCCCGGAGGGTTAAAGGTCTCATCGCCACTTCGCCATGATCAAAGAACTGGCGTTGCTGGTCAACGATGGCTTGGGAAACCCGGAGAATCGTATCGAACCTCTGCTGGATATTTTTGATGAGCCAGCGCGCTTCCTGTAATTGCCCGGGCAGGTCGCCCGCTTGCTTGCGGTGCTGCTGCATCAGTGTGGCGTAGAGACGGTTGATGCGCAATTTTGGGATGGCTTCGGCATTGAGCATGGCCGTCCAGTGCCCGCGAATTTTGCGCACGGTGACATCGGGCAGCACGTAGTGGGTTTCTGCGGCGGAGTAGCGTGCGCCGGGGTGCGGGTCGAGGCTACGGATGAGGTCGCGGGCCGCCCGCAGGGTTTTATCCTCACTGCCCGGCAGGCGGCGGAGTTGGGTGAGGTTGTGGTCGGCTAAGGCTTCAAGATGATGTTCGACAATCAATATCGCTAGGTTGCGCACTTCAGACGGGGGCAGCGCACGTAGTTGCAGGCCTAGGCATTCTTGCGGGGTGCGGGCGCCGACGCCGGTAGGGTCTAGTTGCTGGACATGGTGCAGCGCAATGGTGAGGTCATCGAATTCATACCCGAGTTCTGGGGGCAACAGCTCAAACAGTTCTTCTAGGCTTTGGTGCAGGTAGCCGTCCTCATCAAGAGCCTCAATGACAAAACGCACCAGCATGCGGTCCCGGTCAGACATCTGCGAGAGCGCAATCTGGGTGTCAAGATGCTCATGTAGCGAAGTGCTTGCGGCGCGCACTTCCTGAAAATCGAAATCGTCATCTTCTTCATTGCTGGATGCGCCGCTACCGGTGTTCGACCAGTCAGTGGATGGCTCAAAGGGCGTGTCGTCGCCGGAAGCGGGGGAGGATTCGCTGTAGGTTTCTGTGGCTCCGGCGGTTTCAGCGGCAGGATCAGAGGATGGCTCCGGCGTACCGGCATAGGCGGGGTCGAAACCTTCTTCACGTTCAAGCATCGGGTTTTCGAGCAGGTAACGCTCGACTTCCTGATTGAGTTCTAGTGTGGAGAGTTGCAGCAGTTTGATGGATTGCTGTAATTGCGGCGTGAGCGTGAGATGTTGTGAGAGTTTGAGCTGGAGCGTCGGTTTCATAGCGCGTATCGCTTAGTGGCTCAAAGATGGAAATGCTCGCCAAGATAGACTTGGCGGACCTGTTCGTTGGCGATGATGTCGGCGGGTAGCCCGCTGGCGAGTACCCGGCCTTCGTTGATAATTGTGGCGTGGTCGCAGATGCCTAGTGTTTCGCGCACGTTGTGGTCGGTAATCAGCACCCCGATGCCGCGTTCTTTAAGAAAGCGGATGATTTTTTGGATGTCGAGCACGGCGATAGGGTCGACGCCGGCAAAGGGTTCGTCAAGCAAGATTAAACGGGGCGAAGTGGCAAGCGCCCGCGCAATTTCACAGCGCCGCCGCTCGCCGCCGGAGAGCGAGATGGCGGTGTTGTCACGCAGGTGGGAAATGCCGAGTTCCAGCAGCAGTTCTTCAAGGCGCTGGTTGATTTGCTCTTCTTCCAGACCTTGGAGCTCAAGCACGGCACGGATATTTTGGGCCACGGTGAGCTTGCGGAACACGCTCATTTCTTGCGGCAGATAAGAAAGCCCGAGGCGTGCGCGGGCATGGATGGGGCGGTGGGTAATCCGTTCGCCGCCAAGGTGTATCTCGCCGCCGTCACTGCGCACGAGGCCAACAATCATATAAAAACAGGTGGTCTTGCCCGCGCCGTTAGGCCCTAGCAGACCGGCTACTTCGCCGGGGCCGACCTCGAACGAAACATCATGGACGACAGTACGCGCTTTGTAGCGTTTGCGCAGTCCGTTTGCCGTGAGCAGACTCATGGTGTTTCGCTTTCTCCTTCTGTGTGTGTGGGGGGATTGCGGAGCACGGCGCAAACAACCTCGGCGGCAAAGCCGCGCGCGGACAGAAAACGTGCCTGACGTGCCCATTCGCGGGCGTCAGCAGGCGGAGCGGAAAATTTGGTTTGCCAGACGGCGTAGGCACGTTCGGGTTCGTTTGCTAACGCTTCGCTGGCGAGGGTGTTTTCAATGAGTTCACGCGCCACGCCGCGCCGCGTCAGTTCGTTTTCCAGACGGGCACGGCCAAAGCGTCCCGCGTGGCTACGTATCCAGTTCTCGGCCATCCGTGCGTCTGATTGGAGGGAGAGTTCGCCCATGCGGTCAAGTATGGCCCCGATTTCCTCATCCGTACCGTAGGGCGCGAGCTTGTGTGCCAACTCTGCACGGGTGTAGTCGCGTCGGGCAAGGTGACGCAAGGCACGTTCGCGCAGAGTGGGTTTGCTCATCGGCACGGGAAATGGGAAGCGGTGCGCTTATTTGGCGGCCGGGGCGGGTTTGGCCGTCTCGGATTTTTTGGGTTCAGCCGCTGGGGATTTAGCGGCGGGCAATTCGGGCAAACCAACGGCCGTCCGCACCCGGTTTTCAATCTCGCGGGCCAGCGCGGGGTTGTTCCGCAGGAATTCACGGGTGTTGTCCCGGCCTTGCCCGATTTTGTCGCCTTTGTAGGCGTACCAAGCGCCGGATTTGTCGACGATGTTGTGCGTGACGCCCAAATCGATAATTTCGCCTTCGCGCGAGATGCCTTCGCCGTAAAAGATGTCGAAATGCGCCTCTTTGAATGGGGGCGAGACTTTGTTTTTAACAACCTTGACTTTGGTCTCGGAGCCGACGACTTCATCGCCTTTTTTAATTGAGCCGGTACGGCGGATGTCCATGCGCACCGAGGCGTAGAACTTGAGCGCGTTGCCACCGGTGGTGGTTTCGGGACTGCCAAACATCACCCCGATTTTCATCCGTATCTGGTTGATGAAGATGACTAAGGTATTGGTGCGTTTGATGTTGGCGGTGAGCTTGCGGAGTGCTTGGCTCATCAGACGGGCTTGCAGGCCGGGGAGCTGGTCGCCCATTTCGCCTTCGATTTCGGCTTTGGGCGTGAGCGCGGCGACAGAGTCGATAACCACAATGTCTACGCCGCCTGACCGGACCAGCATATCTGCGATTTCAAGCGCCTGTTCGCCCGTATCGGGCTGCGAAATTAGCAGGTCTTTGACAGTGACCCCGAGTTTCTCGGCATAGCCCGGGTCAAGCGCGTGTTCAGCGTCGATAAAAGCCGCTGTGCCGCCGATTTTCTGCATTTCCGCAATGACTTGGAGCGTGAGCGTTGTTTTGCCAGAGGATTCTGGCCCGTAGATTTCGATTACCCTGCCACGGGGCAGTCCGCCAAGCCCTAGGGCAATGTCTAACCCGAGCGAGCCGGTTGAGACAGTCTGAATATCGCGTTCAACGCTGTCATCGCCCATGCGCATAATTGAACCCTTGCCGAATTGCTTTTCAATTTGCGCCAGCGCGGCGGCAAGTGCTTTGGCTTTGTTGTCATCCATGAGTTGTTCGTTCCTTTCTTTATTAGTCACCAACGGGATTACGGATTATGGCATAAAGATTGCAGTGCGGACGGTACGGCGTGGCGAATGAGCGTTACATGCCGACGGGAAGGAATATATCATATGGACGGTAATATTAAAAAACAGGCACTGGCGCGGGAATTCCCTATCTTGTTACGTCTGTTGCATGACTATAAGTATCGAAAAGGTGGATATTTCCGCTACATTCGCTAAATCTGTCCGCTTTTTTAATAAGGATTGAGTGCGCATATCCACGGCGGTGCTAGAATCCGTCGGGCTGATGCGGTACTGTCAGGCTGTGCCAGCAATGCCATCTGGTTTGCCCTGCGGCAACAACCCTGTTTAATCGAGGAAAAGCATGAACAAAGGTGAATTCGTCGAAGCACTGGCTGATCGTTTGGATATTTCGCGCGCTCAAGCCGAGAAGGCTCTGGCCGGAGTTCTGGAGATCGTGTCCGAACAACTTATCAAAGGCGAGAAAGTGGCCTTTACCGGTTTTGGCTCATTTGAGGTCTCAAAGCGCGCGGCGCGCACGGGCCGCAACCCCCAAACCGGCGCGGCAATCAAAATTGCGGCATCTAAGGTACCCAAATTCTCTGCAGGTGCCACGCTGAAAACAGCGGTTAATGCCGGCAAGGGAAAACGCTAAACAAACTGGCCGACATTGTTGGCAAGATTTCAAAACCGACGGGGCATAAACCTCGTCGGTTTTTGTTGTGCGCCCCACTGTGCTACACAAGAATGACATAAAGCAAAAAAGGCTTGCGGAGCCAATCTCTCGCAAGCCTTTGATTTTTCTGGTAGGGGCACAAGGACTCGAACCTTGGACCTACTGATTAAGAGTCAGCTGCTCTACCATCTGAGCTATACCCCCCAAGAGGCGGCAACTATAATCGAAGTCGTTTTTTGCGGCAAGCGCGGTACGCTGGCTTGGGCGTTAGTCCACCATTTTTGAAAGTTTGCTGGCGTCGAAGCCGTCTTTGGGTTCCATGTCCTCGCCGAGGCCGATGCCTGCTTGTGAGAGGCGCTCGATGAGGAGGTTGAGGCGGCGGTTGGTGTCGGTTGCGTGTTCAATCATGCCGTGGACGGCTTGGGCGAGCGGGTCGTCCATGTTTCTTGTGACGCCATAGGCTGAAAAACCGTGTTCGGCAGTGTGTTTTGCTTTGGTTTCGTCGCTGGCTTCGCTGCTGTCATCAAGAATATGGGCTGGGTTGCCGACCGCTGTGGCTCCGGCGGGCACGGGCTTGATGACAACGGCGTTTGAGCCGATACGCGCGCCGTCGCCGATTTCAAAACCGCCTAGTACCTTTGCGCCCGCGCCGACCACGACGCTGCGGCCCAGCGTGGGATGCCGTTTGGTGTTGCGGTAGAGCGTGGTGCCGCCTAGCGTGACGCCTTGGTAAATGGTGCAGTCATCGCCAACTTCTGCGGTTTCGCCAATGACCACGCCCATGCCGTGGTCGATGAATACGCGCCGCCCGATGATGGCGCCGGGGTGGATTTCGATGCCGGTTAGAAAGCGGGCAATCTGGCTGATGAAACGCGCTAGGCCAAAAAACCGCTTTTGCCATACGGCATGTGCCAATCGGTGGAAGAGGATGGCGTGGATGCCGGGGTAGCAGATGAGCACTTCCCATACCGAACGTGCTGCCGGGTCGCGTTCTAGTACGCTAACCAAATCTTCACGCAAATGTTCAAACATGGAAGTGTTTCCCGAAAAGTTGGAAGTCCGCAGGGGGCACATCTTGCCGTGCGGCAGGTGTTTAAGAGTGCCTATTCTACTGAATCAATGGAAAAGGTTTTCTTTTGACTATAAAAGAATGTTTGCGTATCGCTAGATAGGTTGTGACATAACCGTTTTTTTGGGGAATACTAACGGGGTTTTCCAACATCATCTTTGCGGTGTCACCATGCAACGAAAATCAGAGCCTTCCCGTAAAAGCCCGCGCCATTTAACTGGGCGTCTGGAAGTTGAAACTGAGCAGGGCGCTTTTCTTGGCGATGCCCGTATCCGGCTGCTGGAGTCTATTGATACGCAGGGTTCCATCTCAAAAGCGGCCAAATATGTGCCGCTTTCCTACAAAGCCGCATGGGATACGTTGGATGCGATGAATAATTTGGCGGAGAAGCCGCTGGTAGTCCGTGCCACCGGCGGGCGAAATGGCGGTGGTACGCAGTTGACCGATTATGGCCGCCAGATTGTGAGCCTTTACCGGGCGCTGGAGGCGGAATACCAAGCGATGCTGGAGCGGCTGGTTGCCAGCATGAACGAGGGGCTGGCGGCAACGCCTGCGGAGTTTCGCCGCCTTTTGCGGCATATGTCCATGAAAACCAGTGCCCGCAACCAGTTTGTAGGCACTATCGTTGGCTTGAGGTCTGAAGAGGTCGATTTTGAGGTCGTCCTAAAACTAGATGACATGTATGAGCTAACGGCGCTGATTACCCGTGATTCCGCAGAAAATTTAGACCTAAAAATGGGGATGGAGATACAGGCTTTGGTCAAAGCGCCGTCTGTCCAGATTTTGTCAAAAGAAGAACTGAAAACAGCGCCCCCGCCGCATAACTGCCTCCAAGGCGAGGTTAAGCGCATCCACCGTGGCAAAGTAAATTCGGAGTACATCCTTGTCCTGCCCGGCGGGAAAACCGTTTGCGCCGTCATTCCGAATGAGCGCGCCAACCATCTGGCGCTTGTCGAAGGCAGCACGGCCTGTGCTACGTTTGAGGCTTCTTCCGTTATTTTGTGCGTGATTGGTTAGTCACGGACCAGAGGCAGGGGCTAGGTACGCAGTGAGGCCGTACTAAGCCTCTGTTTGCGAGGACGTATAGGGCAAGTTGCTTCAAAGGCTTTTCCCTCTTGCCGCTATATATATTTAGAAATTGCGAAAATTCTTGTTGGCGTCTATAGTTGATTCCCCGTATCTTCTTAGAGGAATCACGCCATGAAACGTTTTAATTCTTTATTCAGCCTCTGCGCCGCCGCCGTAGTGGTGTCTTTGGGTTTTGCGCAGGCGGCTCACGCCGGGGAAGTGGCGGTGGCTGTTGCGGCCAATTTCACCGCGCCCATGCAGACGCTCGCTACCGAGTTTGAAAAAGAGACGGGCCACAAAGCCGTGCTGTCGTTCGGCTCAACCGGACAGTTCTATATGCAGATAAAGAACGGCGCACCCTTTGAGGTTTTCCTTGCCGCCGACAGCGCCACGCCCGCGAAGCTCGAAGCTGAAGGCGATACGGTTGTTGGCCAACGCTTTACTTACGCCATCGGGGCGCTTGCGCTTTGGAGTAAAAAAGCGGGCTTCGTTGACGGCAAGGGCGAAGTGCTGAAAAAAGGCACTTACGCGCATCTTTCCATCGCGGACCCCGAAAAGGCGCCCTATGGCGCGGCGGCTGTGGAAACGCTCAAAGCATTGGGCGTTTTTGACACGCTCCAGCCGAAATTCGTGACAGGCAACAACATTGCCCAAGCGCACCAGTTTGTTGATACGGGTAACGCCGAACTGGGGTTTGTTGCGCTTTCGCAGGTCTATAAAGACGGCAAGCTCACGGACGGTTCTGCTTGGATTGTGCCGCAGAATCTTTATTCGCCAATCCTCCAAGACGCGGTGTTGCTGGCGAAGGGCAAGGATAGCCCCGCTGCGGCCACGCTGTTGCAATTCCTGAAAGGGGCTAAGGCAAAGGCCGTTATCGAGTCGTATGGTTATAAGCTGAAGTAAACGGCCCGAAGGCGACTGGGACCCGGAAAAGTTTTTCCGGGTCCCGGCGTTGATGTGGATATGATTTCAAGCCGCCGCTTTTGCGGTTTTGTGCTTTTCCGGCTTGCCCGTTTACCCTATCGATAGGGGAGAAGCGGGGTAACGGTGAGTTTTCCCCGATACGGATACGATTATGGATAGCTCCAGCCTGACGGCTATTTGGCTGACCTGCAAACTGGCGACGCTTACGACGGTACTTTTGCTTTTTGTTGGGACGCCTATTGCTTGGTGGCTGTCCAATACGCGGTCCCGGTTAAGAGGGGCCGTGGGGGCGTTGGTTTCCCTGCCCTTGGTATTGCCGCCGACGGTGCTGGGTTTTTACCTGCTGATTACATTTGGGCCGCACGGTTTTGTGGGGCAGGCGATGAACTCGCTCGGGTTGCAACGTTTGCCGTTTACGTTTCCCGGCTTGGTTGTGGCATCCGTCATATATTCTTTGCCGTTTGTAGTACAGCCCATCCAAAACGCTTTTGAGGCCATTGGCAGGCGTCCGCTTGAAGCGGCCGCTTCTTTGCGGGCCTCGCCTTGGGACGCCTTTTTTAGCGTTGCCCTGCCGCTGGCCCGCCCCGGTTTTGTGACGGCCGCCATTCTATGTTTCGCGCATACGGTGGGCGAATTCGGCGTTGTGCTCATGATGGGCGGCAACATTCCCGGCAAAACGCAGGTGCTGTCCGTCAAAATTTACGATTTCGTTGAAAAAGGCGACTACACGCAAGCGCATTGGCTGGCCGGGAGCATGCTGCTTTTCAACTTTGTCATCCTGTTGCTGCTCTACGGTAGCCGCAACCGGGTGATGGGTTGGAGCAAGTAATGGAAGCGCGCCTGCGCGTTGATTATGCCGGCTTTACGCTGGACGTGGGATTGTCTTTGCCGGAAAAAGGCGTCACGGCGCTCTTTGGCCCGTCCGGCTCTGGCAAAACCACGGTGCTGCGCTGTATGGCGGGGTTAGAACGTTCGCCGACGGGGTTCTTTAGCGTTGCGGGCGAGGTGTGGCAGGACGAACGGCGCGGGGTTTTTCTGCCAACCCATAAACGGCCGCTGGGGCTGGTTTTTCAGGAAGCCAGCCTTTTTTCGCATTTGTCCGTTCTGAAAAATCTCCGGTACGGCATGAGACGGGCGGGCAACGCCAAGGGCGAAGGTTTTGAGACGATGCTTGACCTACTCGGCATCCGCCCATTGCTAGACCGTGCCCCAGAGAGCCTCTCCGGGGGCGAGCGGCAGCGGGTAGCTATTGCGCGGGCGCTCCTCACCCGCCCCCGCCTGTTGCTGATGGATGAGCCGCTTGCCGCGCTTGACGTGAAGCGCAAGCTGGAAATTTTGCCTTATCTGGAACGCCTGCACGACGAGCTATCCATCCCCATCGTTTACGTCAGCCATTCGCTGGACGAGGTGGCGCGGCTGGCCGATTCGATTGTTCTTATCGAAAACGGGCGCATCACGGCGAGCGGCCCGCTTGCGGAAATCATGGTCCGTCCCGAACTTAGCGCGGTTTTTGCCGGGGGCAGCGGCGCAGTGCTGGAAACGACAGTGGCCGAACATGAATTAGACGGGTTAACCCGACTAGAGTTTCCTGGCGGAAAGCTCTACGTTAGCGGAGTCTCAACTGCGCCCGGTAGCCGCTTACGTTGTCGCATCCATGCAACCGATGTGAGCCTTGCCCTAGGTGCGCATTCAGATACCAGTATTTTGAACATCCTTCCTGCTACAGTTGCCGCAGTTGCGGCGGCTGATTCGCCGGGGCATGTGCTGGTGCAGTTGCGGCTTAG
>JAIRPB010000210.1 GCA_031257305.1 Azoarcus sp. | reverse complement strand
AGAACGCCGTCCCCGCACGGGGGTTACGCAGGCCGATAACCGCCCGGCGAATACGCAAGTTGTTGTAGGGGACGCCGCCTTCGGCGTCCCGCCCACATCGCCAACGGACAAATCGCCGGACGGCGGACGCCGAGAACGCCGTCCCCTACGGGGGTTACGCCGTCCGGGGAATACGCAAGTTGTTGTAGGGGACGCCGCCTTCGGCGTCCCGCCCACGTCGCCAACGGACAAATCGCCGGACATGAGCGGAACACTGTGAGCAGCGCCGGACAGCGGGACGCCGAGGGCGGCGTCCCCTACGGGGCATCTACGCCCCAACCGTCACCGCGTGAAACCGCCACAGCCCGCTGCGGCGGTCATCAAAAAAGTGCTTTAAGGCTAAAGAGACTGTTCGGAAGGCGATTTCGTCCCACGGGATTTCATCTTCTGCAAAAAGCGCCGTTTCAAGCGACTCCTCGCCGGGGCTAAAAATGGGTTCAAGCAAGCGGGCGAAATAAAAAATATGAATCTGGCTGATGGCGGGCACGTCAATGAGGGCGAACATCTCCCCTGTTTCGATTTTTGCGCATGCTTCCTCTAGCGTTTCACGGGCGGCCGCTTCAGCGGTGGATTCTTTTGTTTCCATAAAACCGGCGGGCAGGGTCCATTTGCCGGCACGGGGTTCGATGGCGCGTCTGCACAAAAGCACACGGTCCTCCCACTCTGGGATAGCGCCGACCACCACTTTAGGGTTGTGGTAATGCACGGTGCCGCAATGTGTACAAACATAGCGGGGACGGTTGTCGCCGGGCGGGATGCGCAATTGGACGGTTGCGCCGCAGCATGAGCAGAATTTCATTCGTAACTTGTAAAACTTATTCGGAACTTTGGATTTTACCCTTTCCCCCAATCCCGTTTCCCCAAGCGGTAGGGCGAGTGAGTTTTAGGGCTTTAAGAAAGAACGGGAAGGCAATACGAGAACGCTTGCATTTCAATAGCAGTTTAATGTTACTCATGGTGTTTATCCATCGTGTTATATGTGAGGAAGTGTCTCTTTTATCCGGTTATTTGACACAAATTGCGGTAAACCGAAATAATACAACGTGGTATCCGTGCATTAGAGTTGTTTGCGTATACAGGAATGTTTTTAACGCCTGATGCGAACGTGACAGTGCAATTTCTGGTCGATTGATTGTTTTGTTTTACTTTTTAGGCAGATTGCCATGCCAACGCCAATTGATCTCAATCGCTTTGCCCAGATTAAAGCCACCGGGCATTTGCCCTCGCCCCGGGGCGTGGCGCTGGAAATTTTACGCATGTCGCAGGACGACTCGGTTTCGGTCAGCGAACTTGCGCAAACCATCAAAGGCGACCCGGCGTTTGTCGGGCGGCTCATCAAGGCGGCGAACGGCGCACTGTTTAGGAAGCGGGCCATCGTGTCGGTGCAAGAAGCCTTGATGGTGGTGGGCATCTCGGCAGTGCGGGCGCTGGCGCTGGGTTTCTCGCTGCTGTCGAACCACCGCAAGGGGCAGTGTCCCGGCTTTGATTACATGCGGTTTTGGTCGTCGTCGGTCATCATGGCGCAGACCATGCAGGTGCTGGCAACGCGGACGAACACGGCGGGGCCTGATGATTTGTTTAGCGTCGGCTTGCTGGCACGGATTGGCGAATTGGCACTGGCCACGGTTTACCCGCTCAAATACGGGCAGGTGCTTGCCGAAGCGGCCGCCGCCGGAGCCAAAGCCAATTTAATTGAAATGGAGCAGCAGGCGCTCTCGATATGCCATGCCGATTTGTCTGCCGCAATGCTCATGGACTGGGGCATCCCTGAGATTTTTACCCATGCCGTGCGTTATTTCGAGCGCCCGCTGACCGCGCCTTTTACCGAAAACGGGCGCGAAATGATGGTGACGGAAGAATTGATTTTGTCCCGCTGCGTGGCGGACATCTGCCTCTCAAACCCGGAAGAACAGCAGACGCTGATGGGCAAAGCCATTCGTCTTGCGGCGCATTTGGGATGCCCGCGTGAAGTGTTCATCAACGATTGCAACGAGATTGCGCGGCAGTGGCACGAATGGAGCAAGCTGCTACAACTCGGCGACATCGAAATTCCCTCGTTCGAGACTCTTGCCGGGGAGGAATCGGGCGAGCCGTCCCGTGCGCCGTTGTCCCCGGAAGGAAAAGGCAACAATGGGAACGCAGTCCGGCAAACGGAACCCGCACGCGAACTACGGGCCATGTTGGTTGAGGGCGATTCCACCTTGCGCGGGAAGTTAGCAATGGCATTAAAAGAATCCGGCTTACAGGTCATCGAGCATCCCGGGCTAGAAAACGTGATGGAAAGCATTTTGGATATTCAGCCCAACATGCTGGTGCTCGGCTGCGGGAATTCCCCGTCCGCTGTGAGCCGTTTAATCCGCACCTTGCGGACCTCGCGCCTTGGGCGGGGCATTTTCATCCTGCTGCTGCTGCCCTCTGGCGATGAAAAATACATGGCCGTTGTAGATGCCGGGGCGGACGATTTTTTCAACATCACCGCAGGCACACAGGTTTTGCTGGCCCGGCTAAAAGCCGCACGGCGCGTGATTGAGTTGCAGCGCGAATTGGAACATGAGCGTGAAGAACTGCGCCACTTTGCCGCCGAACTGGCCATCTCTAACCGTTCCCTGCAAGAAGCCGCCCTCACGGACGCTTTAACGGGGCTGCCTAACCGCCGTTACGCGCTTGACCGGATGCAGCAGGAATGGCTGGCCGCGCACCGTAGCGCAAGGCTGCTGGCCTGCATGGTGGTCGACATTGATGACTTCAAACAGATTAACGATGTCTACGGCCATGACGTGGGCGATATAGCACTGCGGCTAGCTTCTGAATCCCTGCGCCGCGTACTGCGCGGCCAAGATGTGATTTGCCGGACGGGCGGCGACGAGTTTTTGGTAATTTGCCCAGAGACATCCTTAGAAGAAGCACTGGCGTGCGGAGAACGTCTGCGCAAAGAAATTGACCGGCTCACCATCAACAATGAGGATGAGGTGCTGCATCTGTCGATTAGCGTAGGCGTGGCCGTGCGGGACGGCAGCATGCCCAATGTCGGCGAACTCATCAAAAAAGCCGACCGCGCCGTTCTTGAATCCAAGCGCCGGGGCCGCAACCAAGTTTATGCGGAATTAAGCCCAAACCGGGGCGGGCTGGCGCCGGGAAAGGGGCTGAAAAAGAAACCGGAGAGAGACCGTTGACTCCTAATAGCGGTTCCTGATTTATCATCCGGCGCTTTATGGCTTCTTTTCCGTGCGTCTCATCGTGCGGCACAACCCGGATACCTATGAGCAAACAACTCATCATTGCTGAAAAGCCTTCAGTGGCACAAGACATTGCCCGCGCTTTGGGGGGCTTTACCAAAGAGAAAGATTATTTCGAGTCGGAGCTCTACGTGCTGTCCTCCGCCGTAGGGCATTTGCTCGAACTTGCCGCGCCTGAAGAATTTGAAGTCAAACGCGGCAAATGGACCTTTGCGCACCTGCCCGTTATCCCGCCGCACTTCGCCCTCAAGCCCATCGAAAAATCCAGTGACCGCCTCAAGCTCCTGATAAAGCTGATGAAACGCAAGGATGTCACCGGCTTGGTCAACGCCTGTGACGCGGGGCGCGAAGGCGAGCTTATTTTTAATTTCATCGTCCAGCACGCAGGCACAAACAAACCGGCGCAACGGCTCTGGCTGCAATCCATGACATCCACGGCCATCCGGGACGGCTTCCAGCGCCTGCGCTCTGCCAGCGAAGTAGAGGGCCTGCGCAACGCCGCCGTTTGCCGTGCCGAATCTGACTGGCTTATCGGCATCAACGGCACGCGGGCCATGACCGCTTTCAACTCCAAAACGGGCGGCTTCCACCTCACCACAGTAGGGCGGGTACAAACGCCGACGTTGGCGATTGTGGTTGAGCGCGAAGTCAAAATCCGCAATTTCAAACCCCGCGACTATTGGGAATTGGAGTCTCGTTTTGGCTGTGCGGCGGGCGAATATACCGGCCGGTGGTTTGACGAAAAATTCAAAAAAACGGGCGAGGACGAACACGCTAACGCCCACCGCCTATGGGACAAAGCCCGCGCAGAAGCCATTCTGTCGAAATGCAGCGGCCAGACGGGAACCGTCACGGAAGAATCCAAACCCGCCAACCAACTCTCCCCGCTGCTGTTTGACCTCACGAGCCTCCAGCGCGAAGCCAATGGGCGTTTTGGCTTTTCGGCGCGCACCACCCTGCAACTGGCGCAAGCCTTATACGAAAAACACAAAGTGCTCACCTACCCGCGGACCGACGCCCGCGCGCTGCCGGAAGATTATTTAGGCACGGTCAAAGACATCCTCAAAAACCTTCCCGAAGCCTATATCCCGTTTGCCAGCGAAATCACCCACAAAGGATGGGTGAAGCCCAACAAACGCATCTTCAATAACGAAAAAATCTCTGACCACTTCGCCATCATCCCCACGGGCGCATTGCCAAAAAGCCTCTCGGAAGCCGAGCAAAAAATCTACGACCTCGTCACCCGGCGCTTCTTGGCGGTGTTCTACCCGGCGGCAGAATACCGCGTGACCACCCGCATCACCCGCGTAGCGGATGAAGCCTTCAAAACAGAAGGCAAAGTCTTGCTTTCTCCCGGCTGGCTAGCCATTTATGGCAAAGACGCCAACAGTAGCGGGAGCGACGCGCAGTTAGTACCTGTCCAGCCCAACGAAACAGTGCGCACGGAAGAAATCCTGCTCCGCGCATGCCAAACCAAACCGCCCGCCCGCTTTAACGAAGCCACCCTGCTCTCCGCAATGGAAGGCGCGGGAAAGATGGTAGATGACGAAGAACTCCGTGCCGCGATGGCAGAACGCGGGCTAGGGACCCCCGCCACGCGGGCGCAAATCATCGAAGGGCTGATTGCCGAACAATACCTGCACCGCGACGGGCGGGAACTCGTGCCCAGCGGCAAGGCGTTCTCGCTTGTCACCCTCATCAAAGGCTTGGGCATCGACGCCCTAGCCTCGCCTGAACTCACGGGCGGATGGGAATACAAACTGGCCCGCATGGAACGCGGCGAACTCTCGCGGGAAGCCTTCATGCGGGAAATTGCGGAGATGACCCGCGACGTGGTGGAACGCGCCCGCCGTTATGAATCCGACACCGTTCCCGGCGATTTCGCCACGCTCGCCGTGCCTTGCCCCAAATGCGGCGGCGTGGTGAAAGAAAACTATAAAAAATTCGCTTGCCAGTCTTGTGACTGGAGCACTTGGAAAATCATCGCGGGCCGCCAGTTTGAAGTGGAAGAAATCGAAACCCTGCTGCGGGAAGGCCGGGTAGGCCCCCTGCTAGGCTTCCGCAACCGGATGGGGCGGCTCTTTAACGCAGAAGTCACGCTCAACGAAGATAAACAGCCCGCCTTTGATTTTGGGCAAGCCAAAGAAGGCGAAGCCGCCGAATCGGTAGATTTTTCCGGGCAAGAACCCTTAGGGAACTGCCCCAAATGCCATGCCCGCGTTTTTGAAAACGGCATGGTTTATATCTGCGAAAAAGCGACGGGCCCCGAAAAAAGCTGCGATTTCCGTTCCGGCAAAATCATTCTCCAGCAACCCATTGAACGCGAACAGATGCAGAAACTCCTAGCCGAAGGCAAAACCGATTTGCTACGCGGTTTTATTTCAGCCCGCACCCACCGCAAATTCTCCGCGTTTCTAGTGCGCGGCGCGGACGGCAAAGTGAGTTTCGAGTTCGAGCCGCGCGCGCCCAAGGCAAGTAAAGCGGCTAAAGCGACGGCGGATGACGGGGAACAAAAGCCCGCGAAAAAAACTGCGAAAAAGTAAAAATAAGGGATAACTTCAAGCGTGAATGCGGTTGCATTGACTCAACAGCAAACCGCATTACCATGACGGGTATCCCAACAAGGAACCGCCATCATGCTTGCTACGCTCGAAACCGAATCCACGCTCACTGACCGTTTCCAGACGACCGTGCCAGAAGCCGTGCGCCGCGCGCTACGTTTGGGCAAACGTGACCGGATTCATTACACAATCCGCGCAAACGAAGTGGTTTTGAGCCGTTCGGAAACTCCCGAACACGACCCCGTTATCGGCAAATTTCTGGATTTTCTGGTGCGCGACATAGACGCTCATCCTGAACGTCTGCAATCGGTTGACGCCAGCTTCGTGCAACGGCTGCGCGCCTTAACGGCCCATGTTGATGTCAATCTCGACGCCCCCCTGCCGCCCGACGAATAATGTTGCCCTTCACCGCCCACGGCTGGACGATTTTTGCGCACCCGTTGTTTCTTGCCCCGCTTGAAGAACTGGCACAGCAGGTTGAAACGCTGAAGCAAAAAGACCCTGCCGGATACATCAAAAAACAAGCCGCCAAACGGCTTGCCGCCATCACCCGCCTCGCCTTCGACATCATCCCGCAAGACCCTACACGCCCCGAATACCGACAAGGCGGCACTTTAGGCGACGGCCGCAAGCACTGGTTCCGCGCCAAATTTTTCCAGCAATACCGTTTGTTTTTCCGTTACCACGCCGAAGGCAAGGTTATTGTTTTTGCATGGGTCAACGATGAAAACACCCTGCGCGCTTATGAAAGCAATGACGATGCCTATCGTGTGTTCCGAAAAATGCTAAACAGCGGCCATCCTCCGAACAGCTGGGACCAACTGCTGGCTGAAGCCGTGGCGGAAAGCGAACGCTTGCGGCGTTTTGCGCTGGGCGCGAACACCCCGCATCAATAGTTTCACCGCACGGGCGCAAGTTCGCCAAACGTATTGATTTTCACTGCCCCGTCTGGAAAACACGCGATAACTTCAAGCCGCCCGCCCATCGCTTCGATATGACTGCGCAAAGTAGACAAGTACATGTCCGTGCGTTTTTCCAACTTTGCGATGGCCGGCTGTTGGACATGCAGCACCTCCGCCAGCATCTTCTGCGACAGCCCGCGCGCTTGCCGGAGTTCATCTAGCGGCATTTCCGCCAGCATCTGTTGCGTCATAGCCT
>JAIRPB010000131.1 GCA_031257305.1 Azoarcus sp. | reverse complement strand
ATGCTGGCGATTTCTTTCCGGACTTCCTGCGCGGCCTTGGCGACCGGGGTGGGGACGGCCTGGGTGAGGTTCTTGAGGGCTTTGGCTTTGGCGGCTTCGGCGGCTTTGGCAGCGGCGCTGCCGGGTTCAGGTGTACTCATAGTGCGGTTCTCCCGGCCCGGCTCGGCCCGGGCGTTTTGTGGCGTGTCTTTACAAACAAAGGTAAGATGTTATCAGTAAACAATTAAATGTTGCCGCTAGTGAAAAAATTCCTCGACAGCGGCGATGAGCCTCTCCCTTGCCCCGTTCCCTCGCCCCCACCCCTCTCCCAGAGGGAGAGGGGCGTTATGTTTCGCGTGTATTGGCGTTCCTTCGCGGTTTTCCGGCGGGAGAGGGAGTGGGCGAGTCATGCTCGCCCCAAAGCCCGCTGCCCCCTCTCCCCTGCCCCTCTCCCACAAGGGGAGAGGGGTACTCAACAGCCATGCCGTGCCCCAACAGAGATTCCCGTCATGGGGAGAGGCGAAGCGACGAAGCCATCCAGAATGGCCGGAATAGCGATAGATTGCTTCGCTACGCTCGCCATGACGGATGTTCTGTGATGGATTAACGGTAGAGATAGTATCTACAAAAATTCGCGTCCGCATTCTGAAAAAATTTTCCCACTCACTCACGACCGACGATTCCCTCACTGCCCGGATGGAAGAAGATGGCATCAGAGGGATTATAAAGGGAAAAAATAACGCCTACTCCCGGATGCTATTTTTCTCAACGATGCTATCCTTTTTCTTGATGCCCTTCCCGCAAATGCGGGAATTTAGTTTGTTTCATCCAACCCAAAAGGTTGCACATATTCAGGAATAACCCGTGGTCTCTGTCGCCAATCACCAGCAGTATGACGAATCGTCTTTCCGCGTCCTAAAAGGATTAGAGCCGGTGCGTGAGCGCCCCGGCATGTATACCCGCACCGACACGCCCGCGCACATCATCCAAGAAGTCATCGACAACGCCGCCGACGAGGCACTGGCCGGCTTTGCGAAAGAAATCCATGTCACCTTGCATCTGGATGGCTCCGTGAGCGTCTCGGACGACGGGCGGGGCATCCCCGTGGGGCTGCATCCCGAAGAAGGTATCCCGGTGGTGGTGCTGGCGTTTACCCGCCTGCATGCCGGGGGCAAATTCGATAAGCGTTCAGGCAAGTCTGCTTATGCTTTTTCGGGCGGGCTGCACGGCGTGGGCGTTTCTGTGACCAACGCGCTCTCGGTTAGGCTAGAAGTTGAAATCCGGCGCGATGGCAAATTGTGGCGGGCGGATTTTGCTAACGGGGGCGAAGTGGTTAGCGAACCTCGCGCCGTGGGGACTTGCGGGCGGCAAACCGGTACCTGCATCCGGGTCTGGCCGGATGCTAAATATTTTGATTCGCCCAAAGTCCCGATGGCGGAACTCGAACGCTTGCTCCGCAGCAAAGCCGTGCTGCTGCCCGGTGTGCGGGTACACCTTGATATTGAACAGATGGATGCCGAGCCTCTGCACAAAAGCTGGCGTTATCCCGGCGGGCTTCCGGCTTATCTCACGGAACTGGCGGGCGGGCAGGAACCCATTGCCCCGATTTTTGCCGGAGAAAAATACGCGGCAGAAAACGATTCCGCTTTTGCTCCCGGCGAAGGCGCGGCTTGGGCGTTGGCGTGGTTTGAACAAACGGTCCCTAGCGAGTCTTACGTCAACCTTATTCCTACCGTTTCCGGCGGTATGCACGAATCGGGATTGCGGATGGGGCTGTTTGAGGCGCTGAAATCCTTCATTGACCACCACGCCCTGCTGCCACGCGGCGTTAAGCTGCAACAAGAAGATGTCTGCGCACGGGTAGGGTTTGTGCTGTCCGTCCGCCTGCTTGACCCCCAATTCCAAGGGCAAGTCAAAGAAAAACTCAATTCCCGCGAAGCCGTGCGGCTTGTTTCCGCGCAAGTGCGCGACCCGTTTGAAATCTGGCTCAACAATCATGTTGAGGCGGGCCGCGCCATTGCGGAACTGGCCATTAAACAGGCGCTTGCCCGCCAGCGGAACGCCCAAAAAATTGAAAAGAAAAAATCGTCAGCTGTCGTGATGCTGCCCGGAAAACTCGCGGACTGCGAATCGGACAACATTTCTGAAAACGAACTTTTTCTGGTGGAAGGCGACTCCGCAGGCGGCTCTGCCAAAATGGCACGGAACAAAGAAACCCAAGCCATCCTGCCGCTACGCGGCAAAGTCCAGAATGCGTGGGAAATTGACGCGGACCGGCTGTTTGCCAACGCCGAAATCCATGATATTTCGGTCGCCCTCGGCGTGGACCCCCACAGCCCCAGCGACACACCGGACCTCTCTGGCTTGCGTTACGGGAAAGTGGTCATTATGTCGGACGCCGATGTGGACGGCGCGCATATCCAAACCTTGCTGCTCACCCTCTTCTTCCGCCACTTCCCCCGCCTCATCGACACGGGGCACATTTACATCGCACAGCCCCCGCTCTACCGCATCGATGTTCCCGCCCAAGGCAAAAAGCGCCCTGCCCGCCGTCTTTATGCGCTTGACGAAGGCGAACTGGCCGCGATTTGCGAACGGCTCACCCAAGAAGGCATCCGCAAAGAAAACATCGAAATAGGCCGTTTCAAAGGCTTGGGCGAAATGAACCCGGAACAATTACGCGAAACCACCATGGACCCCGCGACCCGCCGCGTACTCCCCGTTGAAGTGCGCGACGGCGCATCCGATGAAACCCACAACACTTTTGACCTGCTCATGGGCAAAGGCGAAGCCGCCAAAAGACGGGCATGGATGGAAGCGAAGGGGGATACGGTGGAGGCGGATGTCTGAAGCTAGAGGCCAGACATGAGTCATGGTTTTTCTCCAAAAAGACGTCCTGTTTCATCTATGAAATTCACGAAATCCAAGTATTCTCTGCATCAGCGATGAGAGAAAACTAGAAACTCGTTAAAGAATCTCTGAACAACTCAATTTCCATCACAGCGTACTGATAGCGATGGTAATCTATAAATAAACGGCACAGACTTTTCTGAGCCGCAACAGTATCATATCGCCCCGTAATAGATGTGTGGTTAATTGAAGTAGTTCGGAAACTCCTTAAAGCGTTTTTAAGTTAATTTTTGCAAACACAGCATCAACATTTTTAGAATGGGAACTTTTCCCGATGAATATTGCAATAGTTCGTACATACCACCAGCTTCCCTCTATGCGACGAGTAGCATGGATGCGGTAAGCAACTCTCATGTCTGTTTTAACCTCTGATTCCGTAAATGAAAACCCGTTTTTTTGAAGAACTTCTCTGGCCTTTTCCAGACTGTCTCCCATTTTAATATGCTTTTCAACCAAATGAGTAACATCAATTTGTGAGGCAGAATATTTACCTGAACTAGAATCTACAGAATTAAGGTATGTAATAATCTCATCAAACATCAGAAGGTTTCTGGCCGAATAAATCGTCAGACCATTCTTTTAACCATCCGGCCCATTTAGCGAGCGTTTCGCCGTACTCTCTAGTCATTTCAGCACTAGCGTAAGCATGGCGGAAAGCATCCCAATCACCACTGACTTGACTCCTCGGACCTAGGCCAAATTGCTGTGCATAAGCGTCAGCCTCAGCAGCGTAGCGGTCATAAAAAGACGGATAAATGCTCATTTTGTTCTCCCGAACACATAGTAAATGCAGTTTTTAGGGCAATTGCGCTCGGTAACTGATATTTTGAGCAGTGACGACCGCTCAAACTGAGCACACTCTGCTATTTCAAAATCTGCTGGAATAATAAGTAATGGCGAATTTTTCATAAGCCGATCTAATATGAATGAATTGGCAATATCAGCATCATTTGAACGCCGGAATTTGCTTAAACTTATATTATTGTCACGTAATATAACCAGAGACCAAGACCACTCTTGTGTGCGAAAATCTATACTCCGTAGATAGGTATCTATTCTTTGTTTTTCTGGGTGTTCTTCAATAAGCGTTCTTTGATATGGATGTAAAACACAAACTGTGTCTGCTGCTTTAAGACCTAGGCTACTTAATTTCGTGACTGAGCCTATTTCAGCATTAGAATGGAGAAAATTTTCTATCAATTTTTGGTCGTTATTTTGTGCATCACACCCAACCAAGAAAATTGCAACAATAAAAAATGATTTTGCATGTTTTACAAGTACAAATACAGCGTGAAATAAGGTTTTGGTGAAATCAGCGTGGTCATCCAAATTATTTTTTGTTTTCGTATCAACCCGGACTTCAACACTAGGTGATGGCATTTTTACTTCCTCCTTGTGAGGTTAATGGTGGCAAATGGTTTTGGAGAAAATCTGAATAGACCCATTGTTTCATCATGCGGGACATTGTAAAAATTGATCGTTACAGACATGTCATTTCGAGATGTGAATAGCTCTATAGCTTTTTGACCAATTTCCATGACGGTATTTTTGTCTGTTACAACATAGATGTTAATATAAACACCTGTATCAACAGGTTGATACAGGTGTTCTATCTTTTTTTTATTGCAATCCATACGTGAATGGCATATGTTATTATTTCTTAATATTGTACTAATTTCATTTATTAGCCATTCACGCTCTTTCCTATAAATTTCATATTCTCCAGAAAAAGCATAAGAACAAGAAAACAGCATGAGCATTGCAACTATGAGTAATTTTGCATGTTTTACAATTGCAAAAACAGTTTTAGTCATTTCAGAAACTCTCAGGCCGCTATAAGCCCTTTCTTTCGGCATCATATGGCCGCTCATTTTTGCCCTCCTCAAAACCTGCGCTATGACCGAATAACGTCTATTCGTTATATCCCGTTTTGTATTGTGAACCGATTTTCCGGCTAACACTTTTTCAGACATGACAAGCTCCCCGTGTTTGCAAAAAATGCAACCATAATTTCAAGTTTGATGTATGTCCACATGTTGATAAGTTCGCGTCTATAACCCGGGTTATGGCTCAAAATTTTTGTATATTATATGTGACAAAGTTACTTAAACAAGTCAGATTTCAAGATTTTTATTGATATAAATCAATGTAAATGAATCTTTTATGTGAATACAAACATTCACCCAAGCCCGCACTTGGCAAAGTGCAGCTGCATGGCCACGTCGTTGATGTCCGAGACGGTCTGCGCGGCTGCTATTGATGTTTTGAAATCTGATGACCGTGCCCAAGCATCTGTCAGGCCGGTAACTTTTTCACGGAATTCCGGGCGGGCGATTTGCCCCGCCGCCGCCAAGTCGGTGAGTTTTTCGGCAAGTGCCAACGTCAAAACGCCATGCCATCGCCGCCGGGTTTATACGATTGGGTTTAGTGCGTTTAAGGCGCTGGCCTTGATGACGTGGGCTGGCTAACATCCTTCGGTTTTTCCGGTTCTTCGGTCTTTTGCGGGACCTGCACGAAGATTTCCCCGGGTTTGACCAATCCTAGTTTGATACGGGCCAGTTCTTCGATAGCGTCTGTGCCGGTTTTGAGGTCTTTAACCTCGGCTTCGAGGCGGGCGTTGCGCTGTTCGAGTTTTTGGTTTTCTGCACGCCGGGTTTGCAGGTTTTTGTCGATTTCCCACACGCGCAGCCAGCCGCCGCGCCCTAGCCAGAGCGGGTACTGCAACACAACAACCAATATGAAGAGAAGAAAAACGGGCCAACG
>JAIRPB010000121.1 GCA_031257305.1 Azoarcus sp. | reverse complement strand
GCCGTTGCCTAGCCGGACGTGGCTTCCTTCCTGCCGTATAACGTTCCATCCGTTCGCCTTGAGGGTTAACAGAACGGGTTTACCGCAGGAAAGGCGAAATCGTGAAGCCGATAAAATAGCGGGGGGTTTTGGAAATGTTTCCAAAACTCGTCATAAAACGAAGCAATACAAAAACAGCAAAAATAGCCAATAAAATTAAAAAATAATAAACAAAACAAACTATTAGTAAGAACTGCCCCGAAGAGGATTTGAACCTCCAAGCCTTGCGGCACTTGATCCTAAGTCAAGCGTGTCTACCAATTTCACCATCGGGGCGGTGTGCGGAAAAATGTATTCTACCTGCCTCCTGTGTGCAGCATCGCGGCGTCGACAACGGCTAGGGCGGTGATGTTGACTAAACGCCGCACAGTGGCGGAGGGTGTGACGATGTGGACAGGCTTGTTGGCGCCTAGCAGGATGGGGCCGACGGTGACGCCGTCTTGGTTGGCGATTTTTAGCAGGTTGAAGGAGATATTGGCGGCGTCAAGATTGGGCATGACTAACAAGTTGGCTTCGCCGTTTAAGGTGGAGTCGGGATGCTGTGCGGAACGCATTTCGGGAGAGAGCGCCACGTCGGCGGGCATTTCGCCATCGCATTCCAGCGTGGGGGCGGTACGGCGCAGGATTTCGCTGGCGGTACGCATCTTGATGGCGGACTTGGCGCGGGAACTGCCGAAGTTAGAGTGGGAAAGCAGCGCGACTTTTGGCTCAAGGCCAAAATTACGCAACTCTGAAGCCGCCATCCGTGCGATTTCCGCCACGTCTTCCGCGTCCGGGTTTTCGTTGACGTGCGTGTCGGTAATTGCCAGCACATGGTTGGGGAGCATGAGCAAGTCCATTGCCGCAAATTGCCTTGCGCCGGGTTTAAGGCCGATGACATCGCGCACGTGCTGAAAGTGGTCGTCGTAAGCGCCAACCACGCCACATACAAGCGCGTTGGCATAACCTTGGCGCAACAGCAGTGCGCCGAGCAGGGAAGAGTCGTGGCGCACACGGACTTTGGCGAGGTCAGGAGTTACGCCATTGCGCGACATCAGCGCGTAATACTCTTGCCAAAGTTCGCGGTGATGGGGGTTTTGCTCTGGGTCGATAACGTCAAAATCCCGTCCCGGAAGCAAGTTGATGCCCGCTTTTTTGAAATACGTTTCGATAATGGCCGGTCGCCCGATAAGCACGGGGCGGGCAAGCCCTTCTTCGATGACTTCACGCACGGTGTGAATCACCCTGGCATCTTCGCCTTCTGCGTAAATAACGCGCTTAAGTTCTGGGGCGGCTTTTCTGGCGGCCGCAAATACGGGGCGCATCAGGATGCCAGATTGATATACAAACTCGCGCAGGCTGGCGGTGTAAGCGCCTAAGTCGCTGATGGGGCGTTTGGCGACGCCGGATTCCATCGCCGCTTTGGCTACGGCGGGGGCAATCCGGGTAATAAGGCGCGGGTCGAAGGGTTTGGGGATGATGTAATCCGGCCCGAAAATGAGTTCTTCACCGCCGTAAGCCGAAGCTACCACATCGTTTTGTTCTGCCTGCGCCAGTTCAGCAATCGCCTTAACGCTGGCAAGTTTCATTTTGTCGGTGATGGCCGTGGCGCCTACGTCCAGCGCGCCGCGAAAAATAAAGGGGAAGCAGAGGACGTTGTTGACTTGGTTGGGGTAGTCAGAACGGCCCGTCGCAACGATGCAGTCAGGCCGTGCGGCTTTGGCCTCGGCGGGCAGGATTTCGGGCACGGGGTTAGCCAGCGCAAAAATAAGCGGCCTATCCGCCATTTTTTTAACCATGTCGGGCTTGAGGACGCCTGCCTTGGACAGCCCGAGGAAAACATCCGCGCCGTCGATAGCGTCCCCGAGTGTGCGGGCGCTGGTATCTTGGGCGTAACGCGCCTTGGTCGGCTCCATATTAGGTTCGCGGCCTTTATAGATAACGCCGCGTGAATCGCAGACAAACACGTTTTCGCGCTTCAGCCCAAGTTCCACCATGAGGTCAAGGCACGCAATGGCGGCCGCGCCCGCGCCCGAGCAGACGAGTTTGACCTGGCCAATTTCTTTGCCAACGATTTTTAGCCCGTTGATGAGACCTGCTGACGAGATAATGGCCGTGCCGTGCTGGTCATCGTGAAAAACCGGGATTTTCATCCGCTCGCGCAGCTTCTGTTCTATATAGAAGCATTCGGGCGCTTTGATGTCCTCAAGATTGATGCCGCCCAAGGTGGGTTCAAGCGAGGCGATGATGTCAATCAGTTTGTCAGGGTTTTGTTCAGCCAGTTCGATGTCGAAAACATCAATGCCCGCGAATTTCTTAAAAAGGCATCCTTTGCCTTCCATCACGGGTTTAGAAGCGAGCGGGCCAATATTCCCTAAACCGAGTACGGCCGTGCCGTTGGTGACAACCGCCACAAGGTTGCCCCGGCTGGTAAGCTCACGGGCCTGTTCAGGGTCTGCCACGATGGCATCGCACGCGGCCGCTACGCCGGGCGAGTAGGCTAGGGCAAGGTCCCGTTGGTTAGTCAAACTCTTAGTAGGCACGACAGAAATCTTTCCGCGAGTCGGCGCGCGATGATATTCAAGCGCTGCCGCAACAAAATCCTGATCCATGTTTCCTTGACCCATGCTCATCCTCTAAAACGGAAATCCGTAGCGTGCCACGACAAAATATAAAACCCGGAAAACCGGGTTTTGTAGGGAGTTAACCGAGGGAGCGGATTATAGCGCCCAACATAGGGATGCGCACGTGAAGGAGGTTGGGTGTTTACCCGTATGGGACGGCGTTTGCGGGGGGCAAGCCGTCAGTCCGGCTTCCTCTGGCCTCGGTTGCCCAGACGGAGCGAGCAGTTTCCCGGATATGGCCCCGTCATTACGAGAAGCGAAGCGACGAAGCAATCCAGGATGGCCGAAATAACGGCAGTATGGTTGCTTCGCTACGCTCGCCATGACGGACGTTCTGCGATGGCTTGAGGGCGGAGACGGTATCTACGATGCGCAAAAAACGAACCGTGAATGAACGCAAATAAACGCTAATTTTTTGTGGTGTTAATTCGCGTTTATTTGCGTTTATTCGCGGTTCTAGTGTGATTAGATTTCTAGCCTTTGCCAGCGTCCGAAATGGGGGTTTTTGTTGAAGTTATTGGGTTCGACTTGGCCGCACAGAACCCGTGCGCAGCGGCCGGCCCGTAGCCAAGCGGCCGCTAGGGTGTGTGCGCGTTGCCAGTGAAGTTCTGCGTTGCCGTGCCAAGGTTGGTAGAGGGTGTTTTCGATGCAGGGGAAGCTCTTTTGGAGCGCGACGGCGGCGATGATGGGCTGGGA
>JAIRPB010000006.1 GCA_031257305.1 Azoarcus sp. | reverse complement strand
AAAGATTTTAATGTATTATAAAAATATAAAAACGGCCAAAACGTCATACATAATCAAAACGTTCATGCACTTCATATGCAACGCCGCCATTTTCTAAAAAACAGCATCGCAACGGCCTGCTCGCTGGCTTTGCCGGGGTGCTCCCGCCGCGCCGTGCCGCCCTTGCCGCCGGGGTCGCTTGATGGCGGCGGCTCACCGTTGGGGCATCGCCTGCGCGATGGCGGCGCGTTTCCGCCCCCGGACGAAACGCGCCGCGTCCCTGTGCTCATTGTTGGCGCTGGCATCGCGGGGCTGTCTGCCGCGTGGCGGCTCAAGCGCGAAGGCTTTGGCGATTTCGCCTTCATCGAACTGGAAGCCGCTCCCGGCGGGAATGCCCGTTACGGGCAAAACGCGATTTCCCGCTATCCGCTTGCCGCGCATTATCTGCCCTTGCCTAACCCGGAAGCCCGCGCCGTCCGTGCCGTGCTGGCTGACCTTGGCGTGTTGCGGGGCAATCCCGATGCTTTAGAACCGGTTTATGACGAACGCTATCTGTGCCATGCCCCGCAAGAACGCCTTTATCGTTTGGGCGTCTGGCAGGAGGGGCTGATTCCGCATCTCGGCGTCCCCAAGGCGGAGCTTGAGGAACAGCGGCGCTTTTTCGCGCTCATGGAAAACCTGCGGGCATCACGCGATAAACACGGAAAACGCGCATTCGCCTTGCCGCTGGCCTACGCCGCAGAATCGCCGGACTGGGCGGCGCTTGATACGCTTTCGATGTTTGAGTGGATGCGCAAAGAAGGTTTTACCGCGCCATCGCTCGCATGGTATGTGAATTATGCTTGCCGCGACGATTACGGCACGGACTACCGGCAGGTTTCCGCTTGGGCGGGCATCCATTACTTTGCCAGCCGCACCGGGCGCGGCGGCGAAGGCGCGGGGGACACCGTGCTCACCGCGCCGGAAGGAAACGGCTGGCTAGTTGATGGCTTACTCGCGCAACTCGGCAAAACCCATGCGCCGCGCTGCGGGGAAATGCTGTATGCGCTCACGCAAACGCCGCACGGTTGCCGCGCCGAGGTGTGGAGCGAGTCGCGGCAGCAAAGCCTGCGCTATGAAGCCGAGCACATTATCTGGGCCGCGCCGCTTTTCATCTTGCCGCACGTAGCGCACGGGCTGCCTGAAGCCCTCAAAAACGCTATCGCGCCCTTGAGCTACGCCCCTTGGCTCATTGCCAATTTGAGTCTTTCCGAAGCCCCCCTTCCCGGCGCGGGCCAGCCCCTGTCTTGGGATAACGTATTGCAGGACAGCCCTAGCCTAGGCTACGTTACGGCCACACACCAAACCATCCGAGTCGCCAGCGGTCCCACCGTGCTTACTTACTACAACGCGCTTTCCTCGCCCGCCCCCGCTGATGCGCGGACAATGCTGCTCGCCACGCCCTTTGAGACGTGGGCCGAAAACATCCTGCGCGACCTCTCCCGCGCCCACCGCGACATCCGCGAGCGCACAACCCGCATCGACATCCAGCGCCACGGCCACGCCATGAGCCGTCCCGTGCCGGGATTCCGCAACGCGCTCCGGCGCAAGCATCTGGCGGAAGGCTGGGGGCGGGTACATCTGGCGCATGCGGACCTGTCGGGTTTTTCGCTGTTTGAGGAATCCAACTACTGGGGAGTCCGGGCGGCAGAAAAAATTCTGATGGCGCAAGGCGGGCGTCTCAAAGAAAGACTGGCGTAATGGACGGTTTGCACATCCTTGCTGAATTCCGCCTATGCCGATGCGCCCCCGCCCTGCTCCGGGATGCCGCCGTGCTTGAGCGCCTTTGCCTAGACACCTGCCGCGCCGTGGGGCTTACAGTGGTCGGTGCGCTGTTTCATCCTTTCGGCACGCCAGAATCCCCCGCCGGCGCCACCGGTGCCGTCATCCTTGCCGAATCGCACCTTGCCGTGCACACATGGCCGGAGCAAAACGCCGTCACGCTTGACCTCTATGTCTGCAACTTCAGCCGCGACAACCGCGCCGCCGCTGAAAAGGCTTATGCAATGCTGCTCGCCGCGTTTGCGCCAGAAAAAGCGCAAAGACAGGATGTGTGGCGAGGCGCATTCCGGCAGTAGCCCATTCACCCGCACGGAACCCAGAATCCCCTCTTTCCGCCTTGCCCAATACCCGTGCGGACTGTATTCTTCTCGGTTTCTTTTAACGTTGCTGGCGGTTTGAGATGACACTGACTGGGGCGGAAATTTTAATTAAGTGCTTGCACCATGAAAAAACCGAATACGTGTTCGGTTATCCCGGCGGGGCGGTGCTCTTTCTTTATGACGCGCTTTTTCAACAGGACGGCATCCGCCACGTCCTTGTGCGCCACGAACAGGCCGCCGTGCATGCGGCGGACGGTTACGCCCGCAGCACTGGCAAAACAGGCGTGGCGCTCGTCACTTCCGGCCCCGGCGCCACCAACGCCGTCACCGGCATCGCTACTGCTTATTACGACTCCATCCCCATCGTGGTTATTTCAGGGCAAGTTGCCACGGCCTTTATCGGGCAGGATGCTTTCCAAGAAGTGGATACCGTGGGCGTCACCCGCCCCTGTGTGAAGCACAATTTTTTGGTGCGCGACGTGCGCGACCTTGCCCTCACGCTAAAAAAAGCCTTCTACCTCGCCCGCAGCGGCCGCCCCGGCCCGGTGGTGGTGGATATTCCGAAAGACGTTTCCGCCGCCGCCTGCGAATTTGACGAGAACGTGTTTTCCACGGAACTCTCGATGCGCTCATACAACCCCGTCATACGGGGGCATCACGGCCAAATCAAAAAAGCCGCGCAAATGCTGCTGGAAGCGCGCCGCCCCATGATTTACGCCGGCGGCGGCGTGGTGCTCTCGGATTCTGCCGAAGAACTCACCCGCCTAGCCCGTCTGCTCAATGTGCCTGTCACAACCACGCTCATGGGGCTAGGCGGTTTCCCGGCCAGTGACAAACGCTACCTTGGCATGCCCGGTATGCACGGCACATACGAAGCCAACATGTCCATGCACCACTCCGATGTGTTGTTGGCCATCGGCGCCCGGTTTGATGACCGCGTTATCGGTAACGTTGAGCATTTCGCTTCCGAACAGCGCAAGATTATCCATATCGACGTGGACCCCGCCTCCATTTCCAAGCGGGTTAAAGTGGATACGCCCATTGTCGGCAACGTTAAAGATGTGCTTGAACAGCTCATCCGCCAACTCGAATCCGGCGCGGCCCCCAACCCCGCAAACACCGCCGAATGGTGGAAACGCATTGAAGAATGGCGCACCCGCCAGTGCCTTGCCTACAAGCCATCTACTGAACTGATTAAGCCGCAGTTCGTCATCCAAAAACTGCTGGAAATCACGGGCGGGGAAGCCATCATCACCTCCGACGTGGGCCAGCACCAGATGTGGACGGCGCAGTATTACCGGTTCGAGCAACCGCGCCGCTGGCTCAATTCCGGCGGGCTGGGCACGATGGGCGTGGGGCTGCCGTATGCAATGGGGGCGCAACTTGCCCACCCCGGCAAAACAGTGGCTTGCGTGACGGGCGAAGGCTCCATCCAGATGAACATCCAAGAACTCTCTACCTGCCGCCAGTTCCGCCTGCCCATCAAAATATGCCTGCTCAATAACCGCTACCTCGGCATGGTGCGCCAGTGGCAGCAGATGTTCCACGGCCAGCGTTATTCCGGCTCTTACATGGACTCCCTGCCTGATTTCGTCAAACTAGCCGAAGCCTACGGGCACGTCGGCATCCGGGTTGATAAGCCTGGCGACGTTGAAGCCGCTTTGCGCGAGGCGTTTACAACCCACAAAAACGAGCTCGTGTTTCTCGACTTCCAGATTGACCGTTCAGAAAACGTCTACCCGATGGTTCCCGGCGGCAAGGGCCTCACCGAAATGGTGCTGCCCGCCGAGGAACTCTGAACCCAACGAACCCGCAACTCCGGCATCAGGAGCGCACTCTATGCGTCACGTTATCTCCCTGCTAATCGAAAATGAATCCGGCGCCCTGTCACGGGTATCGGGGCTGTTCTCCGCGCGCGGCTACAACATCGAGTCGCTCACCGTCGCCCCCACCGAGGACGCCTCCATGTCACGCATGACGCTTGTCACCGGCGGCTCGGACGACGTTATCGAGCAAATCACCAAGCAGCTCAACAAGCTCGTGGATGTCATCAAAGTCACCGACCTCAACGAGATGCCCAGCATCGAACGCGAGCTCCTGCTGCTCAAAGTCCGCGCCACGGGCGCGGCTCGCGAGGAGATGAAGCGCATGGCCGACATCTTCCGTGCACGCATTATCGATGTCACCGAAGCGTCTTACATCATCGAACTCACCGGCAGCCAGAAAAAGCTGGACGCCTTCCTAGCCGCTATCGACCCGGCGCTCGTTGCCGAGGCCGTGCGCTCCGGCGCGTGCGGCATGGCACGCGGCGAGCGGGTCCTCAAACCCTGACCGGGCGGGATTTACCCACCCACGCACCTAACCACCACCTACCCACCAAGGATGACATATGAAAGTCTATTACGACAAGGACGCTGACCTCTCCCTCATCAAAGGCCGCAAGGTCGCCATCATCGGCTATGGCTCGCAGGGCCACGCCCATGCCCTGAACCTCAACGACTCCGGCGTTAAAGTCACTGTCGGGCTGCGCAAAGGCGGCAGTTCATGGAAGAAGGCCGAGGCCGCCGGCCTGAAAGTCAAGGAGATTGCCGAAGCCGTCAAAAACGCCGACGTCGTCATGGTCCTGCTGCCCGACGAGTCCATCCCGCAGGTCTATCAAGAAGAGATTGAGGGCAACCTCAAGAAAGGCGCGGCGCTGGCCTTTGCCCACGGCTTCAACATCCATTACGGGCAGGTGATTCCGCGCGCCGACATCGACGTATTCATGGTGGCCCCCAAGGGGCCCGGCCACACCGTGCGCTCCGAGTACCTCAAGGGCGGCGGCGTCCCCTCGCTGATTGCCGTGTGCCAAGACGTGTCCGGCAAGGCTCGCGACATCGCCCTCTCCTACGCCGCCGCCAACGGCGGGACAAAGGGCGGCGTCATCGAGACAACTTTCCGCGAGGAAACCGAGACCGACCTCTTCGGCGAGCAGGCCGTACTGTGCGGCGGGCTGGTCGAGCTTATCAAGATGGGGTTCGAGACGCTCACCGAGGCCGGCTACGCCCCAGAGATGGCCTATTTCGAGTGCCTGCACGAGGTCAAGCTGATAGTCGACCTAATTTACGAGGGCGGCATCGGCAACATGAACTACTCCATCTCCAACAACGCCGAGTACGGCGAGTACGTCACTGGTCCCAAAGTAGTCAACGCCGGCTCCCGCGAGGCCATGCGCGAGGCCCTGCGCCGCATCCAGAACGGCGACTACGCCAAGGACTTCATTCTGGAAGGCCGCACCGGCTACCCCGCCATGACCGCCCGCCGCCGCCTCACCGCCGCGCACCCCGTCGAAAAAGTAGGCGCCCAGCTACGCGACATGATGCCGTGGATTAAAAAAGGCAAGCTGGTGGACCCGTCGAAGAATTAAAAGGCGAGCCACAACAAGAAACAGCATAGTAGGGGCGGGTTTCAAACCCGCCCTTTTTACGCCTGCTATTTCATAAAACAACGAACCGCAAATAAAACCCGAAAACATCTAAAAAATTAGCATTCATTCGCGTTCATTCGCGGTTTTATGCTCATATGCGCTAAAATCAGCCGCTTACCCACCGCTATGGATAGTGTGCGCTATGCCAACCTATAAAAGTATCCAAAAAGAAGAAACCCTTAAAGGGCGCGTTTACACAGACTATTTTCAAAAATTCGCTTACGAGCCTAATATTGA
>JAIRPB010000229.1 GCA_031257305.1 Azoarcus sp. | reverse complement strand
TCCGCCCTTATTACGATGACAACGCTCAAAAACTGCCCCGCCCCGGCCAAACTCAATCTTTTTCTGCATGTCACGGGACGACGCAGTGATGGCTACCACTTGCTGCAAACCGTATTCCGCTTAATCGGCTTGGGCGATACGCTTGATTTTTCCGTGCGCAGAGACGGCGAAATCCGCCGCGTCAACCCCCTGCCCGATGTGCCCGAAAAAGCTGACCTCTGCTTACGCGCCGCCCGCGCCCTGCAACACGCCAGCGGATGCCCGCTCGGCGCGGACATCACCCTGCACAAACGCTTGCCGTTGGGCGGCGGTCTGGGCGGCGGCAGTTCGGATGCCGCCACCACCTTGCTGGCGCTCAATCGCCTCTGGGAAACACGCATCAGTCCCGCGCAACTGCGCGACATCGGTCTGGGCTTGGGCGCGGACGTGCCGTTTTTCCTCTTCGGGCACGACGCTTTTGCTGAAGGCGTCGGCGAAATCCTGCACACCATTGACCTGCCTCCCGCGCATTACGTGGTGCTCAATCCCTGTGTAAACGTACCTACCGCACAGATATTCACCTCGCCAGACTTGACGCGAAACACGTCACCTATTAAAGTGCGCGGCTTCACGTTCAGTAGCACAGCCAACGATTTGCAGCCCGTGGCCTGCAAGCTCTTTCCTGAAATAGCGAGCGCAATTTCATGGCTTGGGCAGTTTGCCCCGGCACGGATGACGGGTTCAGGTGCGTGTGTTTTTGCCCCCGTTGAGTCATCAGACGCCGCAGCGCAAATTGTTAGGCAATGCCCGGCGGGCTGGCAAGCATGGCAAACCGTGAGCCTTTCCCGCCATCCAATGCTTGCTCTTGAAACGTGAACGGTTTTTGAGAATTGGGGAGTCGCCAAGTTGGCTAAGGCACCGGATTTTGATTCCGGCATTCGAGGGTTCAAATCCTTCCTCCCCAGCCCAATTACGGCGGGCAGACTCCTTTGAGTCTGCCCGTATCGCTTTAGCGTCACGCTTTATCGAATCTCTGGAGCAGCGGCCATGCCCTACGGCAGCCTGATGGTCTTTACCGGCAACGCCAATCCCAAACTCGCCGCAGATGTTGCGCGGCGACTCGGCATCCCGCTCGGCGCGGCAACGGTAGGCCGTTTTTCGGATGGCGAAGTGCAAATTGAACTGCACGAAAACGTGCGGGGCGAGGACGTTTTCATCCTGCAACCCACCTGTGCGCCCACTAACGAAAACCTCATGGAACTGCTCGTGATGGTCGATGCGCTCAAACGCGCTTCCGCCCGCCGCATCACAGCCACCATCCCCTATTTTGGCTACGGCCGGCAAGACCGCCGCCCCCGTTCCGCACGGGTCCCCATCACGGCCAAAGTGGTTGCCAACATGCTCCAGTCCGTCGGCGTCAACCGTGTGCTCACAATGGACTTGCACGCCGACCAGATACAAGGCTTTTTCGACATCCCGCTCGACAACGTTTACGCCTCCCCGGTCCTGCTTGCCGACCTCAAGCAGCAGAAATACACCGATTTGCTAGTCGTCTCGCCTGACGTAGGCGGCGTGGTACGTGCCCGCGCATTGGCCAAACGGCTAGAGTGCGACTTGGCGATTATCGACAAGCGCCGCCCAAGGGCGAACGTGTCGGATGTCATGAACATCATCGGCGAAGTCGAAAACCGAACCTGCGTCATCATGGACGACATCGTCGACACCGCCGGGACGCTCTGCAAAGCCGCAGAAGCCCTCAAAGAAAAAGGTGCGCGCCAAGTCATCGCTTACTGTACGCACCCAGTCCTTTCCGGCAACGCTATCCAGCGCATCACCGACTCCTCGCTCGACGGGCTGGTTGTCACCGACACCATTCCCTTACGCGAAAACGCCGCCGCCAGCCCGCTCATCCGGCAAGTCTCCGTTGCCACCATTTTGGCTGACACCATGTTGCGCGTCAGCAATGAAGAGTCCGTCTCATCCCTCTTTACCGAAGAATAACGAAACCGTTTTTTCATCCCCGTCTGGTCGCGGGCGGGATATTTCACAGGAGCCATAAAACATGAACATCACCTTCAAAGCCACCCTCCGCGAACAGCAGGGATCGAGTGCGAGCCGCCGCCTGCGTCGCGCCGGCCAAATACCCGGCATCATCTACGGGGGCGAACAAAAAGCCTCCCCCATCTTGATGGACCACAACGAACTGTTCCACCTTCTTAAAAAAGAAGCCTTCCATTCCACCCTTCTTTCCGCCGACATCAACGGCAAAAAAGAAACCGTGGTGCTACGCGATACCCAATGGCATCCCTACAAACAGCAAGTGATGCACCTTGACTTCCAGCGCATCGACGCCAAGCAAGCCATCCACATGAAAGTGCCGCTCCACTTCGTCAATGGCGAAATCAGCCCGGCCGTCAAGATAGGCGGATGCCTCATTGCCCACGTCATGACCGAACTCGACATCAAGTGCTTGCCCAAACACCTGCCCGAGTTTATTGAAGTCGACCTCTCCAAACTCGAAGCCAACCAGTCCCTGCACGTCTCGCACCTCGTCCTGCCCAAAAATGTTGAGCTAGCGCAGCACACTGACGTAGACCCCGTCGTCGTCAGCGCAACGCAAAGCCGCATCGACGCAGAAGCCGAAGCGGCGGCTGAACAAGTACAGCAAGAAGGCGGCGCAACGCCTGCGGCATAATCATGTAGGGGCGGGTTTCAAACCCGCCCAACCGCAAATGCCCACCTCCGCCCCCCGGCTCATCGTCGGCCTTGGCAACCCCGGAGCCGAATACGCCCAAACCCGGCACAACGCCGGGTTTTGGTTTTGCGAAAGCCTAGCCCACAGCCTCAACGTGCGCTTCTCGCACGAATCCCGCTTTCACGGCCTTGTAGCCCATGTGCGGGAAACCGGCCTACGGCTACTCATGCCGCAAACCTTCATGAACCGCTCCGGCCAAGCCGTCGTCGCGCTGGCGCACTACTACCGCATCCTCCCGGATGAAATCCTCGTCATCCATGACGACCTCGACCTCCCCCCCGGACAAGCCCGCCTCAAATACGGCGGCGGCTCCGGCGGGCATAACGGCCTCAAAGACACCACCGCCCACCTAAGCGTCCCAGACTACTGGCGCCTACGCATCGGCATCGGCCATCCCGGAGACCGCGCCGAAGTCGTCAGCTACGTCCTCAAACCCCCGCGCAGCGAAGAACGCCCCGCCATTGACGAAGCCATCAACCGTGCGCTCACGGCATGGCCCCTCATCGCAAACGGCGAATGGGACAAAGCCGCCCAACGTGTTAACGCACGGCTTAAGGCGGCTAAACCAGCAAAATCGGCGGCGGATGCGTCCAAACTCGTAGGAACGAACGGCGCTCACCCGCAAACCTTTCCTACCGAAAAAACGCACGACACGAAAGAACCTACAAGGAATTAGGTTTTTTTGATTTAAGTGCTAACTCTAGTTAGTTCTGTGCCGCTCGCCATGACGGACGTTCTGTGAAGGCTTAACGGGGGGGCGGTATCTACATGTAATGCTTGGGTAGGGCGGCTAATGCTTTAACCAGTTTTCAATAATTAAATTGGGGTAGGCCGCAAAGTCGCGTTCATTATTCGTAACCAGCGTAACCCCAAGCGCGATGGCATGGGCGGCGATGAGCTTATCTAAGTGGTCTGACTTTTTCTCTCACCGGGCGCACCGCTCCATCACCCCCGCTAGGGACTGTGGGGCGGGGCGGATCCGCAACTCGTCGCCGACTCGCTCAATGAGCACCTCAACATCAGTCCGGTCATAAGCCAATTCAGCGGGAATCCGCACTGTGTGCGAATTCCCGTTTCGGAAAAATCGGGTAGAGAGCATGGCAATTTCTTGAAGGTGTGTATAGGGAGGTACCATAGCCGCGCTGGGTTCTGTTTTGCCCTGTCGACAGTGCCCATTGCCAAAAAAACAGCCCGATTTGGGCAGATGTTGCACACTTGCAACAAGAAAGGCAAAGGGATAAAGGTTTTTGAATAGCCAGACTTGCCTAACCCCTTGCTAACTTAGCACAATGCTTGGCAACTTCTCGCCCGAGAGGTTCAGTTGGGTTCCCGCCGCCGGCGGGTTCGCCGATTCAACTTGAGGAGAAATACATGCAAAAGAAACTAATCGCGCTGGCTGTGGCCGGTCTGATGTCCGCCCCCGCTTTCGCGCAATCCAGCGTCACGCTGTACGGAACACTTGACTATGGTTATGTGTTCCAAAATCGGAATCCCGGTGCATACGATTCTGGCACTGACCATGTAGACAGGGTTCGCAATCGTTCCGCTATTGACTCCGGTGTTTCCAAGGCTAACCGCCTCGGTTTCAAGGGAGTGGAAGATCTGGGTAATGGCCTGAAGGCCGTGTTTGTGTACGAACTGGGTCTCCAAGGTGACGGCGGCGCATGGAAGGGCGGTGAAGCCCGTCAATCCTACGGTGCGCTGGCCGGTGGCTTCGGTACTGTCGCCTTTGGCCGTCATTACACCCCGCAACACCTTTTCACGTCCGCAGTTGACCCGTTCGGCAAAAACGGTCTGGGCAATGCGGGTAACGTACTGGCTCAAGACAAGCGCCTGAGCAACCTTGTTGCTTACATTTCGCCGAACTGGAGCGGTTTCTCGTTCATCGCGGCGTGGACCAATTCTTATAGCGGTAATGAAACGAACGAGAATAGGACACCTGGCATAGCTACTAATGATGCCCGTGTCTGGGCGTTTGCGCCGTCCTTTACATCTGGTGGGTTGTTTTTGGGCGCGAACGTACATGAAGCGCACTTAAGCGATGGGCAAGTCGCCGGGGACGTTTATGTCAAGCATCTGCTGGCTTGGGATCTTTATGCCGCTTATGATTTCGGCTCGGTCAAACTGGGTGCGACGTATGGCCAACGTAGAACCCCGCTGACTGATGGCGCGGGTAAATTCAAAGTCGACCAAGCGTTGATTGGCGCGACCATCAAAGCCTCTGCCAACGATAAGGTTTTGGTGTCGTGGGCATATCGCAAGGCTCAAGCGGCCAAAATCTTGGATCAGAGAGATGCCAAAATCAGCCAAGTTGCACTGGGTTATGAGCATGCGCTTTCCAAGCGGACCACGCTGTATGCACAGTATGCTTATCAATTCCAGAACAAAGCTCAAAAGAACCTGGAAACTGGACGTTATGCCGACGATTACGGCATAACAGGTTATGGGGCGACTGGCGTCTCCAATGACGGTGGCTTCGGCGGTTCCAACTACCGTCAAGGTTTTGCCGTAGGTTTCCGCCACGACTTCTGATTGCTACCTTATAAAAGCAATCACCTTATAAAAAGGGCGCGTAAGCGCCCTTTTTTTGTATGTGGGATTGTATGCTTGTAATTCTATAAGTTACAGATTATCATCTTGTGCATGATTAAATCTTTTCTTCACGATGGGCTTCAATTGTTTTTTGAGACAAGTAGCAAAGCGAAGATTCGACCAGAACATGCCAAGAGACTCTCATACCAACTGCAACGGCTTGATGCGTCAGCCAGTCCGCAAGACATGGATGTGCCGGGGTGGAAGCTACATCCCCTGTCACATGATTTAGTTGGGCATTGGTCGGTTTGGGTCAATGGCAATTGCCGTTTAACGTTCAAGTTTGACGGTACTGACGCTTTCCTTGTCGATTACCAAGACTATCACTGAGAGGTTTCACACCATGATGTTCAACCCCCCGCCCCCTGCCGAATTTATCCGTGAAG
>JAIRPB010000204.1 GCA_031257305.1 Azoarcus sp. | reverse complement strand
CCGTTATCGGGGCAGCCATGCGCAAGCTCGTCCACCTCTGCTTCGGCGTCCTCAAAAACCGCGTCCCTTACAGGGCCGATTTCTTGAAAAACGCTTGACCGGGGAGACGGTATCTACATAAAACACACCGCCGCCCTCTTCCGCAAGGTGAGAGGGCGCTTGGTAAACTTAACGCCCCCGGATAGTCTCAAGCCTGCGTAACGTGCGTTCGCGCCCGAGTGCTTCTACTACGGCGTCGACTGACGGTGTGTGGGCCGTGCCTAGCAGGACTAGCCGCAGGGGGATGGCGATTTGCGGCATTTTTAGGGCGTGTTCTTTCATTACGTCTTTAATGGCTTGGTTGATGGCGTCTTTTTTCCATTCTTCTTCGGTGAGCGTTTGTAGCCGTTGGGCCAGCGTGTTGAGTGCCGCTAGCGCCGGGGCGGTGAGGTGCTGTTGCGCGAGTTCGTCGGGGATTGGGGCGGGATGGCAGAACAGCGCGGCGGCGTCCGCGAGTTCGTTTAGGTTGCTGGCGCGGTCTTTGTAAAGCGCGATGACGGCGGGGAGTTCTGGGCCGGCGAGCGGGTCGATGCCGCGTTTTTCTAGCCGGGCGGCGGTGTCCATGGCGAGATAGACGGTGTTTGCCGCTTTGATGTAGCGGGCGTTGAGCCAGGTGAGTTTGTCGGTGTCAAACCGCGCTGCCGAGGGGGTGATGTGGCTGAGGTCAAACCATTCAATAAATTGCTCGCGGCTAAAGTGTTCGTCGTCGCCGTGGCTCCAGCCTAGCCGTGCGAGGTAGTTGATGACCGCGTCGGGCAGGAATCCGTCATCGTGGTACTGCATGACGCTCACCGCGCCGTGACGCTTGGAGAGCTTCGCGCCGTCACTGCCGAGAATCATCGGTAGGTGCGCATAGTGCGGCAACGGCGCGCCTAGCGCGGCGAGTACGTTGATTTGGCGCGGCGTGTTGTTGACATGGTCATCGCCCCGGATAACGTGGGTGATGCCCATGTCCCAATCATCCACGACTACGCAGAAGTTGTAGGTGGGCGAGCCGTCCGCACGGGCAATGACGAAGTCGTCCAGTTCGGTATTGCTAATGGTGATGGTGCCTTTGACCAAATCATCCCAAACTACCGCGCCTTCAGTGGGGTTGCGGAAGCGGATGGTGGGTGAAACGCCTTCTGGCACGGGCGGTAGCGTTTTGCCGGGTTCGGGGCGCCAGCGCCCGTCGTAACGCGGTTTTTCGCGGCGCGATTCTTGCGCTGTCCGCAGGGCATCTAATTCTTCTTTTGACGTGTAACAGCGGTAAGCCGTCCCGGCATCGAGCATCTGTTGGATGACTTCTTTGTAGCGGTCCATGCGCCGCGTTTGGTAAAACGGCCCTTCGTCGTGGTCAAGATGAAGCCAGCGCATGCCGTCTAAGATGGCGCGGACGGCCTCGGGCGTGGAGCGTTCGAGGTCAGTATCTTCAATGCGCAAAATGAACTGGCCGCCGTGGCGGCGGGCAAAAGCCCACGAAAACAAGGCGGTGCGTGCGCCGCCAATGTGGAGATAACCGGTGGGGCTGGGGGCAAAACGGGTCCGTACAGTCTGGGTCATGGTTTGGGTATCGCGGCAAAAGTAAGGCGCAAGAGCATACCGCACTGTGGGGTAGGGGGGCGGATGTTCATTTTCGTGCAAGGTTTTTCCCCATTCCCCGCCCGTGAAATCCGCCCATATTGCGGAAACCCGCAAGTGCTATAAATAACCCTTGATTATTCCTTGGATGGCGGCCATGAAAGCGTATTCAGTGGTTTGCGGGGCAGATGACATTTTGCGGTTGCTTTGTGATTCTGTTGTCAAGGTGCTGCATCTGGCTACCGCTGGCAAAATCAGCTATTCCGGGATGGTCCAGCGGATTAGCCGGACTTGCTTGAAGCCTGATATTGGTTGCTTTGTGCTTTTTGACGGCGGGTTTTCGGGGTTGGTAGTCACTAATTTTTCTGCCGCGGCCGCAATGGAATTATATGAACGGTATATGCTCAACATGGGCATGGCGAAGGAAGAGCTGGCATCGGGTTTTACCGCCGACGAAGTGAGCAACGTGATGGGCGAACTGATGAACCAGATTGTTGGCGACTTTACAGGCAAGGTGTCCCGGGAACTCCAAACGTGCATCACGCAGAGCCAGCCCAAGATGCTGGCGCTGACTAAGCAAGTGGTGCTTTCGGTGGATACGCATCTTGACCGTCCCGAGGTGCGGCGGGTGACTTTCCAGACCGGGTGCGGCAACATTTTCTATCTTGAGATGGCGGTTGACTACACCGAGTTCATCAAACTCAATGATTTTGAGGCGGAAGATGTCAACCCGGATAGGTTGCTTGAACAAGCCGGGAATAACACGGGCACGCCCCAGACGGCTTCCACTGAACAGGAAGATTTGTTGCAATCATTGGGCATGTGAGGGCGCTGTTGTTTCGGGTATCCTGACTTGTCTGGGGTTTTGTATATTTTTTCTTAAAGCGAATTCAAAATGGATGAGTTGTCTCGTTTGCAGCCTTCGGCTGTTTGGCGTCATTTTTCTAACCTTTGCCGGATACCGCGCGCTTCGGGCCGTGAGTCGGTTGTGCGGGGGGCTATTTCAGAATGGGCTGCGGGGCGCGGTTTGGGCGTGCGCACCGACAGTTTTGGCAATCTGGTTTTGAGCAAAGCGGCTACAGCAGGTTATGAAAACCGTCCCGGCGTGGTGTTGCAAGGGCATCTGGATATGGTGTGCCAGAAGCATGGCAATAGTACGCACGATTTTGACCGTGACCCGATTCTCCCCGTTCTGCGCGATGGCTGGGTGACGGCGCTTGATACGACGCTGGGGGCTGATAACGGGATTGGCGTGGCGCTGGCACTGGCGGCGTTGGAATCTGACACGCTGGCGCACCCAAAGCTGGAGGTTTTGCTGACGCTAGATGAGGAAGCGGGGATGCACGGCGCAATAAATCTTGCGCCAGATGCCGTGCAGGGGCGTTTGCTGCTGAATCTGGATACCGAAGAATGGGGCGAACTTTATATTGGCTGCGCGGGTAGCACCGACATGATTGCCGACATTGCGCTGCCTACAGAAGCTACCCCCGCAGGCTGGCAAACCATCACGCTGTGCCTGACAGGGCTGGCGGGCGGGCATTCGGGAATTGACATCCATCGCCATCGCGGCAACGCCATCAAACTATTGGTGTGGTTTCTCCGGGAATTGGCGGATAAGGGGTTTGATTTCCAGATGGCCTCTATGTCGGGCGGCACTGCCCATAACGCGATTCCCCGCGAGGCTGAAGTGACGCTTGCTTTGCCTGATGCTTCTCACTTGCAAGAAGAGGCTGAAAGTTTTGTAGGGAGATACCGGGATACGCTCAATGAGGAAGATGCCAAAGTGCGGTTTGATTTTGTTCTGCCGCAACGCGCGCCTAAATCGGTTTTGCCCGTTGAAATTGCGTACAAGGTATTAACGCTGTTGGACAAGCTCCCTTACGGTGTGCGCCGGATGAGCAAATCGATGCCTGAAGTGGTTGAAACGTCTAATAACGTAGGTGAAATAAGCCTAAACAATGGCCATCTTCACGCCAACATGATGGTGCGGTCATTGAATGAGGCGGGTATCCGTGAATTGTCTGATGAAATCGTGACGCTTTTTACCGAAGCGGGTTTTAGCGGCATTCAAATGAACGATGCGGGGCCTGTATGGGAACCTAAGCCGGACTCGACATTGCTTGCGCTGGCCCGTGATGTTTATCGGCAGACTTTTAATAGCGAGGCAAAAATCCAACTCATCCATGCTGGCTTAGAGTGCGGTGTTTTTAGCAGGCTGTGGCCGGATATGGACATGATTTCGTTTGGCCCCACCATTCGCGGCGCGCATTCGCCCAATGAGCGGGTGGAAGTTGCCAGCGTGGAACGTGCTTGGAAATTGTTGGCGGGCATATTGGCGGCGGTTTCATAAACCCTCAAACATTGCTTTCTGGCGTACTGCGGTTTGCCGCCGCTTTGGGATAAAGCGGGAGCAGGCTTCTTTGTCCTATATCCGTACCCTCTGAGATTTTCCGAAACAAGACAGTGAGAATTTCCACTGTCGGCATGTGTGCGTTGTCACGCTTATAAGCGTTTTTCAAACAAACTTTGGATATTTATACGACTATATAGGTGTGCCCATTTGATGCTGTTGGTATATACGGTTTATACATAACCGTGAAGCGTTTATGCCCGGACAGCGTGAGATGGCAACATAAACATCAACCTACCTTGCGAGGACGCAATAGCGCGGGCAGCGTTGCCGATGGATTCGCAACCATAACTGCTCGGTTTTCGGAAAGATAACCGGCAGAACCACTATAAGCGGGAGAAAAAGATGACTTACACTCCAATAGCTTTCGGGGACGGAGAAAAGTTTCCTGACTATAAAGCACCTGGTGCAAACGACTTTCAAACCTCGTCTGATTCCAACCTACCGGGTAATAAACTCTTGCGTTCTAATCCGCCTCCCGGTTTGGATCTCGAATTGGAAGCACAAAATAGGACTGACCAAACGCTTAGTTTCGATTTTGGAGACTGAAGGCGCTGTATAAAGTTGAGAGAGAAAAAAAACGGCTCCGCAAAATGCGGAGCCGTTTTTTATGAGCGGGACGGGATGAAATCAAGCGCCTTTTTTAATCCATCCCATCGGTTTGCCAAGCGGCAGGATGGTCCGGCCAAAGAAGGTATTGAGGAAAATCGCGCCGGCCGCGTAGAAGCCGAGGATGGAAATGGCAAATTCCGACCAGCCCGCGATGGTGCCGAGCGTTTTGGCGCATGCCTTGGTGGCGTCATCAACGATGACGGCGGCAGGTCCTTCGGTGGGCGCGCCGATGAGAAGAAGCTGTACGCCAAGCGTACTTAGAAGCACGAGGATGAGCACCATAATCGCGCCAAACACCTTATTGGCTTCAAAAGCGGTAATGGTGATGAACACGCAGAAAATCAGGAAGCCAAAGCAGGCGTAGCCGAATTGCCGGAGGTCAGCGGTGGCTTTGGCAACTTCGCCAAACCAACCGTTTTGAATACCCCATATCATTGCGACGGCCATCCAGAAGAGGCCAAAGGCTCCTAAAACAATGGCCCCGAAATAGCTGTTGCGCTTGTAGTCGATGGCCGCTGCCCAGAGCTGGGCAATGGAACCCAAAAACATTGACCACGGTATTAAGTAAACAGAGCCTACGGTCCAACCCAATTTTTGGGAAGATGCGACGAAGGTAATGAGTGAGAGGCCAAATACGCCCAGCGCGGTAGCGTCTGCCGAAACGATTTTGGTTTCTTGGACTTCTGACATGGTTGTCTCCTCCTAGTCTTGTTTTGAGATGTACTTTATCCAGTGACTGAACCCGCGCTAGGCCGCAGATACGCCCCTGAAACGAAATCAGCCTAGCACGTGTTTTGGTTTTTGTGAACGTGCGCCCCTTCGGGCGTTTCTGCTCCCTGCGGAGCGGGGACATCGAAACCGCCTGTAGCCCAGAGCGCGGCAAAACAGCACCGGGCAAAACGTTCTGTTTGGTACGCCATAATTTTGAATTAGACTCCCGCCCTATGGCTTGGACCCGTGCTTTTCTTTCCGCTGTGAGTCGCTCCCGGGCAGGGAATGCCGTCCCGCGCATCGCGCATCCTTTTTTACTCTGCTTGGTTATTTGCCTGCATGGGGCGGGCGCAATGGCGTTCTCGCGCTTCTTCGGTGCGCAGGATGCGGCTGTGCCTTCTGTTGTTTTGCGGGCAAGCTGGATTGTCCCGTCGTCTGCTTCTGCCGCGCCGCCGCCTCTTGGCTCCGCTGGCTTGCCCATATCCGCTGAACCCGCCCCAAAACGTGCTTTGCCGCAGCGTGTTCAAAAACCCCGCCCGCAAACTATGCCTCCGGTGTTGGCCCGCCGCCCGGAGCCGGGACGCCTTGAACCCGTTGCGGTGCCTGCCCCCCCCAGCGAACCTGCTGACGCGCCTCCCGCTGATGCGCCAGATAGGGTGGCGTCGGTTTCGCCTGGCGTAGCTGATGAAGGGAGCAATGAGACGGCCGCGGGGTTGGGGACGGAAAAGGGGGTTGCAAAGGGCCTTCCGGGGGGTGAGGGAGGGGGAGTGTGCGTGATTCCAGATTTCCATGCGGATTATCTTTCCAACCCACAGCCAGAGTATCCCCCCCTCTCGCGGCGGATGCACGAGCAAGGCACGGTGATGTTGCGAGTCCATGTTACGGTAGAGGGGCGCGCGGACGAGGTGAAGCTGCAAAAAAGCTGCGGCTATGGGCGGTTGGACAGTGCGGCCATTGAGACAGTGCGGCGCTGGCGCTTTAGTCCGGCCCGGTGTGGCGGGATGCCCGTTGCGGATTGGGTAAACGTGCCGTTTCGGTTTGAATTACAAGGTTGAAAAAACGATATGTCAGAAACAACCAGTGGTTTTGCTCATTTCTTGGCACAGACGGATGCCGTGGGTCTGGCTGTATTCGCGGCTCTGGTGGTGATGTCGCTTATATCGTGGTATGTCATTGCATGGAGCCTGTGGCGAAATCTGGCTATCCGCAAACGCGGGCGGGATTTTTTGGTGGAATTCCGGCAAGTACGGTTGCTGGCTGACGCGGAGCGTTTGCGGATGCGCATGGGTATGAGTACGCCGTGGGTACGCTTATTAGGGGATGCGCTACGTGCCCGCGAAAGCCTTCTTAAAAAAAGGGATACCCATTTTGGGGAAGCCGCACAGGATGATTTTCTCAACGCCGCGCTGGCGCACAGCGTGGCGAGAGAAACCCGCGTCCAAGAAAACGGTATGACGGCGCTTGCTTCCATTGCTTCAACCGCCCCGTTTGTGGGGCTGTTTGGCACTGTCTGGGGCATTTTTCATGCTTTGCAAAACATCGCCGTTACAGCACAAGCCAGCCTCGACAAAGTGGCCGGCCCCGTGGGCGAGGCGCTCATCATGACGGCCTGCGGGCTATTCGTCGCCATTCCCGCTTTGCTGGCCTACAACGCCTTTGCGCGGTTAAACCGCCATCTGTCAGGAGAACTCGAACGCTTCGCGCATACGGTATCTGGCTTGTTGTTATTAGGGGTAGCCCCGATAGGGGGGGCATTGGGGGAATCGCCAGTGCTCGAACTTCCCGCCGCGCCAATGCGTCCTGAATGGGCGAAAGTGTAACGCCTTAAAATCATGGCATTTCATCCTCAATCAGAACACACCGCCCCTCGTGCGGAAATCAACATGATTCCGCTCATCGATGTGATGCTGGTGCTACTCATCATCTTCATCATCGCTGCGCCGCTGCTCACCCACGCCGTCAAAGTCGACTTGCCCGTAGCCGATAGCGACATTGCCGAAATGAAGCCGGAGACTATCCAGCTAGGCATTGAGTCTAGCGGCCGTTTTTTGTGGAATGGCGTTCCCATAGAAGAGGCGGACTTGGCAGGACGCTTGCAGGAAGCCGCCCGCCACACGCCCGTCCCAGAACTCCACATTCAGGCTGACGCCGCGACGCCTTACGAAATCGTTGCCCGCGCAATGGCAAAGGCTTCCCGTGCGGGGGTGGAAAAAATAGGGTTTGTGAGCAAGCCGGAGGGGGCGGGGGATAGGGATAGCAAAATATGAATAGGCTAGAAAGCTATCAAAGAAAAAAATGAAATGAGTTTGCGCTGTATGACCTGAAATACTCATTGAGCGAACAAAGGTATCTTGAGAAATGAGAATGTAATAAAATCATAAAAGGTTCCTTGACTAATAAAAAATCTATGCTATTATTATAAATGCTACTTTAGGAGGTTTCCCATGATAAATTTGGCTCAAGACCTAAAGCCCGTCTCTTACATAAGGGACCATACAGTTGAAGTTTTAGATTATGTGGAAAATTCAAGGTCTCCGGTTGTTATAACCCAGGATGGTGAGGCAAGAGCCGTCATTATTGACATCGAAAGCTACCAGAAAACAATCAATGCAATTAGTTTAGCTAAATTGTTGAGTTTTGGTGAAAAAGATATAAAAAACGGTAACTTAATTGCGCATGATGATGCAAAAAAAATATTTGAAAGAACCTTGGCAGAAAAACATCAATGAGAAGGATAGACTAGACTCCAGATGGTGTTGATTCATTAAATGAAATACTTGGTTATTATAGAGACAGAGTAGGCGAAATTGTAGCTGAAAATATTTATAGAAAAATATTAAAAGAGATAGAGTTGTTAAAAATTGAAGAATTAAGGACAAAACGAACACAGGAATTAAAAGATATTGGAATTAACGATGTTTATGAGTTAATAATCAGTCCTTGGAAAGTGTACTACAAAATAACAGATGATAACAAAAGAGTATTTATATTATTTGTTTTAGACGGGAGAAGAAATTTAGAAGAAATATTGATATCAAAAGTAATAGATAACAAAATATAAAATCAACTTCTATTTCGTATAACTGTGTTGGGACGGTATTTCTTTTACAAAAAAAGAGGCGAGCACTGCCCGCCTCTTTGGCTGGACCCTAACCCAACGGTTTTTTCAGAGCGCGTTCCCCGTTGCGTCAAACACGCCTTCAAACAGTACGGATGAAAGATACCGTTCGCCTGAATCGGGCAGGATGACCACAATTGTTTTTCCTGCGTGTTCCGGCTTTTTCGCCAGACGCACGGCGGCGGCGACGGCCGCGCCGGAGGAAATGCCGGAGAGGATGCCTTCTTCACGCGCCAGACGCCGTGCGTAGGCCACCGCTTCTTCGTTGGCGACTTGTTCTATGGCATCGACGAGCGATAAATCTAAGGTATCTGGCACAAACCCCGCGCCGATGCCTTGGATTTTGTGCGGGCCAGGTTTTAAGGGCTGCCCGGCTTGCTTTTGCGTGAGCACGGGGCTGGATTCCGGCTCTACTGCGACCGACAAAATGGCTTTGCCGCGTGTTTTTTTGATGTAGCGGGATACGCCCGTGATGGTGCCGCCCGTGCCGACGCCAGAGACGAAAATATCGACTTTGCCGTTTGTACCGTCCCAGACTTCGGGGCCGGTGGTGGTTTCGTGGATGGCAGGATTGGCCGGGTTTTTGAATTGCTGTAAGAGAACATATTTGGGGTCAGACGCGGCGATTTCTTCCGCTTTCGCAACCGCCCCGGCCATGCCTTTTGCGCCTTCCGTTAGCACCAGTTTGGCGCCGAAAGCCACGAGCAGTTTTCTGCGTTCGAGGCTCATTGTTTCTGGCATCGTGAGCGTGAGCGGGATGCCTTTGGCCGCCGCTACAAACGCCAGCGCGATGCCGGTATTGCCAGAAGTGGGTTCTACCAGTTCTTTGCCGGGACCGAGCAAGCCGCGCTTTTCGGCGTCTTCCACCATCGCCGTGCCGATGCGGTCTTTAACGGAATAGGCGGGGTTACGGCCTTCGATTTTGGCGAGGATGGTTGCGCCCGCGCCGTCGGTGATGCGGTTGAGCTTAACGAGCGGTGTTAGGCCGATGGACTGGGCATTGTTTGAAAAATGGCTCATGGGGGGACTCCTGAAAAATGAGTGTCGTTAATACAAGATGTTGCAATTCTTTATTACGATAACAGTGGAGAGAAGGGCGGTTCAACATCTTTTGGTTATATGGTTGTTCGATTCAGTCATGTGGGAGTCTCTCCCGTAGGCATGGCTCATCTGGCCCAACAGTCTATAATGGCACGTTTCAACGCCTTGTCCGCCATGATTTCCACCTCCACTCCTGCCCCTGCTGCCAGTAACTTTATCCGTAACGTCGTCGAAGACGATAACCGCTCCGGCAAATGGGGCGGGCGCGTGGAAACGCGCTTCCCGCCCGAACCGAACGGTTATCTGCACTACGGCCATGCCAAATCAATCTGCCTTAACTTTGGCTTGGCTGAAGCCTATGGCGGTGTTTGCCATTTGCGGTTTGACGATACCAACCCCGAAAAAGAAGCGCAGGAGTACGTTGATAGCATTATTGATGCCGTGCGCTGGCTAGGTTTTAGCTGGCAGAAGCACTTGTATTTTGCCTCGGACTATTTCGACATCATGTATGCCTGCGCTGAATCGCTTATCAAGGCGGGAAAGGCGTATGTGGATTCGCAGTCGGCGGACGAAATGCGCCAGCGGCGCGGGACGCTGACTGAACCGGGCATCGATAGCCCGTACCGTACACGGCCTGCCGAGGAGAACCTTGAACTTTTTCGCCGCATGAGGGCGGGTGAGTTCCCAGACGGCGCTCACGTGCTGCGGGCAAAAATCGACATGACCAGCCCCAACATCAACCTGCGCGACCCGGCAATCTACCGCATCCGCCATGTGTCCCATCACCGCTCTGGCGACAAGTGGTGCATCTATCCGATGTATACCTTTGCGCATCCTATTGAGGATGCCATCGAGAACGTAACCCACTCGATTTGTACGTTGGAGTTTGAGGACCAGCGCCCGTTTTATAACTGGCTGCTCGATGCTTTAGCTGATGCGGGCCATTTTCCCCGCCCACTGCCCCAGCAGTACGAATTTGCACGGCTCAATCTCACTTATTCCGTGCTCTCCAAGCGCAAGCTCATCCAGCTTGTTGAAGAAAAGCACGTCGACGGATGGGATGACCCGCGTATGCCCACGCTCTCTGGCGCTAGGCGGCGAGGTTTTACCCCGGAAGGTTTCCGCCGTTTCGCTGAACGCATCGGCGTGGCGAAGTCCGATTCTTGGATTGATATGAGCGCGCTCGAAGAGTGCATGCGCGAGCATCTCAATGAAACGTCCCACCGCCGTATCGCCGTGCTTAACCCGCTGAAACTTATCCTCACCAACTACCCTGAAGGCGCGAGCGAACCCTGTAAAGCGCCAAACCATCCGCTTGATTCCGAAGCGGGGATGCGGGAAATCCCTTTTAGCCGGGAGTTGTGGATTGAGCGTGACGATTTTATGGAAACGCCAAGCAAAGGTTTCCACCGCCTTGCTCCCGGCAAAATGGCGCGTTTGAAGTATGGCTACGTTGTGCAATGCACGGGATGCGAAAAAGATGCTGATGGCAATGTTACGGCCGTGTTGGCGGAATACCTCCCGGATTCAAAATCCGGTACGCCGGGGGCTGACAACTACAAAGTTAAGGGCAACCTCCACTGGGTAAGCGCCGCGCACGCATTTGTCGCTGAAGTCCGCCTCTATGACCGTTTGTTTATAAACCCTTGGCCGGGGCGGCGGCAGGAAGGCGATGCCCCTGAAACGGAACGCGATTTCCGAAGTGACATTAACCCGAATTCCGTCCGTGTTATCCGTGCCTTGCTGGAGCCGTCGCTAAGAGCCGCTAAACCCGAAGAACGCTACCAGTTTGAGCGTCACGGCTATTTTGTTGCGGACCGTTACGACTCAACCGAAGGTGCGCCGGTATTCAACCGCACGGTCCCGCTTAAAGATTCATGGGGGAAGCCGCTTTAACGGGTGGCGCTTCCCCGGGATAAGGGGAGTAGTAGAGCGGTTACAGCCCCCGCGCCCATGCCGGCCGCAAGGGCGCTTCGTTTGGCGAGGCGATGGCGTCGCGCAAGCGTTTGAGCATGCTTTCTTTGTCTTGCGGGAGGTTGCCGCGCAGGACCAGCCAGTTGGAAGCGTGGTCACTGCGGAAAACCGTGCGTTGCAGTGCCAGCCGCTCAATAAATTGCGCCATCTCTTTGAGCAGCCCCGGTACGTCGAGCGGTTCCCATTCCGGGTACGTTGCCCGTAAGCGCGAGTCGCCTTTTGGAAAGCTCACCACCAGCGTGGCGAGAAATTCCGGCTGTGTGGCGTTAGCAAGTTCGGCGGAACGCAGGGCATGCGCCTCGCTATGCGCAGTGCCGCCTAAGCCGTTCAAAATCATGACGGAACGGGAAATACCCGCTTCCCGCAACTTGTCGAGAGCCTCCCGCGTACTCTCAAAAGTTTCACCTTTCTGAACCCGTTCAAGTACGGTGTCATCACCGGATTCCGCGCCGACATAAGCGAGTTTGAGTCCCGCTTCGGCAAGCGATTTTAATTCGTCAACGCTTTTCTTCCGAAGGTTGCGCGGGAGGCAATAGCTCGACACGCGGCGCACATTGGGCAGATGTTCCCGGATAGCCGTTAGCACGGCCAGCAGGCGGCGGGTAGGCAAAACCAGCGCATCGCCGTCCGCGAGGAACACCCGGCGGATAGTCTGGCTCGCCGGCTGTTGGCCCAAGTGCCGGAGGGCTATCAGCACTTCTTCCTCGTCCCGCGCCCGGAATTTTTTTTGCGGCGCGGTATACATCTCGCAAAAAGTACAGCGGTTCCACGAACAGCCATCCGTTACGGGAAGAATGAAAGATTCCGCCTCACTAGGCGGGCGGTAGACGGGTTCGATATAGCGGACGGGAAAAATGCTGTACATGGCGGCTCCAAGTGTTAATTTCTAAAGCTGGGAGTATTTTTCCCGCCGCCCGATAGATTTTTCAATGGGGTATTTCAGCGCGTTTTTAGCGAGCTTCCGCCGCAAGGCAGCGCCAAGGTCGATATTCGCTTTATCGGCAATCAGCAGCAAATAGGCAAACACATCGGCGCACTCATCAGAGAGCGCCTCATATCCTTCAGGCGAAAGCGGCAGGGCATCAGTTTCCGCGTCACTTTTCCACTGCGACAGTTCCAGCACTTCGGCGGCTTCCAAGCACAGCGAAACCATCAGATGCTTGAGTCCGTGGAACTGCGCCCAATGACGTTCATCGCGGAAAGCCAGCACAGCGTTGAGAAGGTCGGGGAGGGTGTCGGGCATTACATTTAGTCTCCTCTTTCGACTCTTAGTATCTGTCTAGCTATCCATTCTGCGATGGGGGGGGAGACAGCGTTGCCAATGAGTCGCCCTCTACGTCCGTCCAGCCTTCTGGGAATCCCATCAGTTGTTCGCACTCGTCCCATGTCAAGTTCCTGGCGACAGAGAATGGGTCTGTCGCTATGACCGCCCTGATGTCTTCCAGTTTGGGCACGAATCGTGGGGCTAAAATTTTTTGCTTTGGTATACCCAAAGCCTCCCCGACGCTGAACCAAAAGCGGATCGTATCCTGTAGCCCTTGCTCGAATATCGGGTCCAGTTTCCTCCCCCCGCGTTCTTCCCGGCGGAGAATTCCGGTAGCGTTCGCGGCAGTTAGAAAAGAATTTATAGGCGGATTCGGATCGATAACTTGCGACAATGAATACTCGCTCCCGGTGCTGGGGCAGACCCGCATCGAGAGTGTTGCACACAAACCAGCCCCCCAGATACCCGATTTTTTCAAGTTCGTCGGTAACTGTTTCAAGCGCGGTACCTTCTCCTGCACTGAGGAGACCGATGACATTTTCCATAACAAGCCATCTAGGCCGTACTTGCGTAGCAAGGTCGATAAAGTCGTGGAAGAGGCCACTACGTTTGCCTTCGAGTCCTTTTCGGGCAGTGTTTGCGTGACTGAGGTCTTGGCAAGGCCAGCCACCGGTCCAAATATCGGCGGTTGGGATGTCTTCGGCTCTAAGAGTAGTGATGTCGTCATGAAGCGGTATCTCCGGCCAATGTCGTTTTAGAATCTGTTGGCAATGCGAGTCAATTTCACAATGAAAAACTGGCAAAATGCCAGCACGTTGGAATCCTAGGTCAAAGCCCCCGATGCCAGCGAAAAATGACGCCAAACGCATTTTTTGCGAATAATTTTCCGGCGTAATCTGTACTAGATTGCCGTCATCTTTTGTAGGAGTCATGGCTTGAGTAAATCCCGTGCAAGTAAAGGGTTATTGCTTCCACCGAGAACTAACCCAGTCCCCGACACCCGGGCTAGAGGGAAATGGCTGCGTAATGCTGAGGCAGGGTTTGTTGCTCACGGTTCTGCGCTCAAAAAAATCTATTCTGTTTTGCTGCATAGGCTTTGGCCTGAGGGTCACGGAATTCCTGGCCCGCAAGTGACCGAAACTGAAATTCGGCGAGTAATAGATGAAACCCGACAAGCAGTAGGTAAGAAGCCATACGCAGATCCGTTTCGTAGAATGCGCGAACTGCAAGGCGAAGAGGGTTTCACTTGCATTATCAAAGAAGGCAAGAAATATCAGATTGTTTCTACGCAAATTTCGTCGAAGCGCGAACCCCGTGCGAAACCTGCAAAAAAGTTTTGGGATAACCTGAAAGCAAAGCGAGCCTACAAGTGCGCACACTGTGGGCAAGCTGAGCCAACAATCAAACTTTCTCCGGATCATCGTATTCCCCGCTCGCGTGGCGGAACTAATGATGAGCACAACTGGCAGCCGCTGTGTGAGCAATGTAATAACGTGAAAAGCTCCGTCTGCCAAGGATGTAGCCGTAACTGTAACGTTTGTTTCTGGGCTTTCCCAGAGGACTACAAGCCAATCATTATTGAGGATGAAAACCGAGAACATATCCGTCGGGCGGCGGAAAAGAACAAACAAAATCAGTCGGAGCTTGCCAACCAAATTCTGCGGGATTTTTTCCGGAGCCGAAAATAGTGCTTTCGACATTTTTATCTTTCGGTTTCGTTCGTTGAGTTTTCAATTCCCAGCAGTGGCCATCGCTGTACAAGGTAACTCTGCACAGCTTCCCGCACGACCCAAGCAAGCGACACCCGCTGTTCTTGCGCGATGCGTTCTAGTTCTGCGTACTGATCCTCCGGGAAACTTACCGATGCCCGCACTGTGCGTTCAGCTGGGGCTGTGTAGGACTGGATGCGTCTGTTTGCCATAGTGGAACAGTTTAGTGATTAACTTTCATCATACTACACCGTTTTGGTGCAAAATTAATCGTTCATTTTAGACTGAACGAATCTACGTCGCTATCGCATGTGTTTGGTTATGTCTGTTGGGTTATTAAGATAGAATAATTTGAAATTAAATTTCCACACTAATGTCTAAAACGGCTTATTCACCATTAAAAAAAACACAACCGCTACCGCGATAAAGGCGGGATACCCTAAATATTCCCAGATTCGCGCATAGCGCCAGTAGCTGGAGGGTAGATTGCGTTTTTCATCGCGTGACTGGCGGGTCATGTCCCGCAGTTTGAGTTGTAGCCAGACTACGGGAAGCCAGCATGCCCCGGCTAGGCAGAATAGCGCGAGGGAAGCGAGTATCCATCCTGTGGTGAATGTCCAGCCGCCTTGCATCATGAGCCACACGCCGGAGGCGGGCTGGAAAATGGCGGCGGGCGTGGTAAACCAAGTGTCTGCCCGCACGACGAGCCGGCTGACTTCGGCAATGGCTTCTACGTTTTTCGTGCGGTTGATAAAAAAGAGGTAAAACGCCGTCCCAAAACCCGTACCGACCAGTAGTACGGAAGAGACGATATGGAGCCATTTAATGATGAGATAGGTATTCATAGTGTGTTTTCCGCTATTGGGTTTCTTCGGCATAGAGCTGGATTAAGAGAGCGGCAATGGCAATGTTTTTGAGGACAGGGCCGAATGGGTGTATTAAAAATTCCGGCAAACGCCAGCCAATCAGCAGGGTGTAAAGCGAGACCAGTGCCAGTTGAAACAGCCAGAGTTTGCGCCGTGGCCGGAAAAGCGTTAGCAACCCCATGAGCGCATCTAGGCCGATGGCCGCTGTCAGCGTGAAAGAAGCCGTTGCGCCGGTGAGTCCGAAGGCTTGTAGCAACGTGAGGCTGGAGGAGACGGGGTAAATGCCGGCACAGACTATCGCGGTGAAAAGCCAGATGAGGGCCAGTGTGCCGATGAGCATGGGACGACGCCATGCGGCAAACGCTTGCAGACGCAGGGTTGCGGCAGTCTCGGGCGGCACGAAATCGGCGGGGTTGCATAGCGGGCGTCCTAGTAATGCCGTCGCGTTGCTGGCATCGGCGGTACTGCCTTGCCGCATCAATGCCCAAGTTTCACGGCACAACATGGAAGTACGGAACCCGCCAGCGCAACGTGCGGCCATTGCCATGATAAAGGCGGGAATCGGCAGGTGCGGCGCGGGCGGTAGCCCCATCAGCTGACGGTATGTGCTCATCCATTCCGCATAGCGCATGGCGCATGGGCCGGGTAAATCCAGAATGCGTGAAGGCGCGGGCGGCGCTTCGACAAGGCGTAAGGCGGCTTCTGCGACATCGTCTACATGAATCGGTTGGAGACGGCCCGCCCCGCACGGGATGGCATGAATAGGCAAGCTGGCAAGGGCCATGAAAAATCGCGTGGAAGTGCCTTGTGGCCCAAAAACAAGGCTAGGCCGTAGAACGGCGGCATTTGCCGGCATCAGGCGTAACAGTTCGGCGTCCGCCCTCCGCTTGCTGTCTAGGTAAGGCGCGATGCCTTCTTGACCTAACGCGGAAATGTGTAGGACGCGCAGGATTCCCGCTTTCTGACAGGCGCGGAACAGCGCGGCGGGCGCAAGGTGATGGATGCGTTCAAAGTCATCCCGTTCCCGTTCGCGCAAAATACCGATTGCATTTATCGCGGCGTCTATGTTTTCGAGCCGGGGATGCCATGAGTCAGGTGTTAAGTCTGTACGGAAGTCGATGGATATGTCGCCGGGTAAAACGGGGCGGCGCACGGCGCGGATAACTTGGTGGCCGGCAGACTCCAGCCTTGAGGCAATGGCACGTCCTAGAAATCCGTCCGCGTCGCAAAGTAGGATGTTCATGGTTTTCTCCGAAGTGTGTTTGTGTTGTCTGTAATTTCAGTAGAAACTGAAATTTATAGTTAAAAAAATATCTCCACCTTATTCATTATTCCCACGTAAAAAATTGCGGACTTTTGCGCCCATCTTGAGGAGCTTCATTAAAGTTTCTGAATCTTGGCGCAGCATTTCTTCTATCCAGACAGTGAGGGTTTGAACAAATTCCAAAGTATTTTCAATACGTTGCTGTGTTTGAGGCGTTTCATTGGAGATGTCGGGGCTGGCGAGTAGGCCGTTGAGCAACGCAATCATGGGTTCCACTTCCCTTTGTTTTCTGCCTTCAACGATGAGTTTGAACAACTCCCAGACATTCCCGGATGCCTCGAAGTGGTCACGCCGGTCTCCCATTGTGTGGCTGACCCTGACCATCCGCCATGTGAGCAGTTCTTTTAGGCTTGTGCTGACGTTGGAACGGGCAATGGAGAGCGTTTCAGCGATTTCGTCCGCAGGTAACGGACGCCCAATGAGGTAGAGCAGGGCTTGTATCTGTGCCACGCTACGGTTGACTCCCCAGCGGGATCCCATCTCGCCGCAGTGCAGGATGAATTGTTTAGTGATGGGGGTGAGTTCCATAAAGCGAAGTCTATATCTTCAGAAAATTCTGTCAAGAGAGAAATTTTAAGAGCGGTGCAAAATGTGTGGCCACCGGCCATTCCCCGGTTTCGCGGGGAATGGCGGCAGTCTGTTTTTTAATGTGACATCCCGCTCATATCCGGCATTTCGTGCGCGGAAGCGGGCGGCTGGTATCCAAACACGGAAGGGTCGGTCATCCCCGCAATCATGGCTAAGTGGCCAAGAATGAGGAACGCAGCGATACAACCGGCATGCCATCCGAGTTTTTCTTCATCGGGAAGCCGTTTGTGGATGAGTCCTAAGTCTTGCAGCGCGACGAGAATCAGCGGTAAGCCGCTTAACAGGTACATGCCGACAGCGAATATGTCTAGGAAAGTCCGCCATTCGCCTTTTTGGGTAATAGGGATGACGGCATTGGGCAGCAGGTAGGCGATGATGCCCGTGAAGGTGATGCCTGCCGCAATGCCCGCAACTTTGTTGATATGGCGGGCGACGCCGTCAAGACGGCGCGTATAGAGCAGGTACAGTTCAGAAATGGCCACTGTCTCGGCCAGCACGACCGGAAGCGCCATGAACAGTAGTAAATTTAGCGGCTGGTTGACAGCCAAAAGCTCCATGTAGTGAGTCATGGTCATTTTCAAAACTCCTGAAAGACAAACCGTAATATCCGTGCCTTTGGCGTGGCTCTGCCATGAGATACGGAACTAAGAAAAAACGGTGATTCAGGCGGTTTGCCGGGGCGGATGGAAAATATCCGTAACCCTTGTTAGGAGGCGCAGGGGAGAGGAATATGCGGCGGTTTCAAACCGCTTGTCGGGAACGCGGTGGAAATGCGCTGGCGGCGCGATGCCAACAAAATTGACGCAGCATGCATGGGAAACTTGGGGAGCCGCTTCACCGTTTTGCTTATTTTGTGTTTGCCCGCTATCGGCGGTTTTGTGGGCAGAAATGTGGCAGACGGGAGAGGCTGAGTGTGTTGCCACGGTTTGTGCCGAAAACGCTCGCAGTATGGCCGCGCTGTTTGCCAGCGGGGCAAACAAGATGCTGCACATTAAGAGAAGGGCGATAGCTTGTTTAGAGCGCATGGGTGAGCATCATACACGTGAAGCGGGATTGGGATGGATGAGTTGTGACGTGACCGCCTCTTTCGGTTGCCGTTAGGACTTGTGTTGTACGTGGTAGAAAAACCGACACTAGCGTGGCTGGGGACTGGTGAAGCCGATTTTCAGAAAAAGCACGTTTTGCGCCTAATGACGGGATAAGTGCCCAAAAATGTATTGATATGAAGAAAAGAGAAAGGGATAACCCGGAGTCGTGACTTTTTACACATTTAGAGTCTTTAGTAAGCGTTGCATATTTTTATGATTAAAAATCAATGTATTGCAATGTTGGTATGTTTTGTGCTGATAGAGTGACACCACAAAATTTTTCATGTCGCCCCAAATGATGCCCAAACTTTTTGTTTCTCTTTTGCTGGCGGTTTCGCTCCCCGCGATGGCGGGTGATGCCGAGGACGGGAGGCTTTACCTAGCAGCGTCCGGCGCTCCTGTTTCGATTCGACTTGCTGATAGCAGGCTGGACGGTTCGCAGGTTCTGTATGTCGGTTCGATTAACCGCAACGGCGTGATGGTGGATGACTGGCGGCCTGTTTCCGGTACGAGCCTGACTTTGGATTTTAGGGGAGATGAACTGGTGTTCATGCTCCACGACAAGCTCACGAACAAAACCCGTTTGAGCGGCAATCTTCCGCACCTTCTGGCAGGGGCTGAAGAAGGACAGTCTGCGCGTGTTACTTATGGTGATGGCGTTGCGCAGGTTGTATTTGAGGGTACGCAGTCTGGCGGTTCCGATTTTGTTGTTGGCGTCAGTAATGTCGGGAATGTTTTGGCCGCGTCGCCTTCAGGCTCCGAGCCGGGAACGTGGGCCGTATTGTTAGGTGGTCTGGGAATGGTTTCTGTGGTGGCTCGCCGTCGGTTTAGCGGCAAGCAGTGAAGGTTTAGACGGCATCTGGACGTTTTCACGCATCGGGCGTACCAGAAGCGTCAATAAAAGAGGGAGGCGAGAGCTTCCCTCTTTTTCTTTTATGGGGCGGCGGGAATGTATCAAGCCAGACAAACGTACTTACAACTTTCTACACACTTTGCTGTTTGTAGCATGTATTGTTACGGCTATGTCCTAAATCGCTGCATTGCCCAAAATGATGTAGTGGGACGTAACTAAGGAGAATCAATCATGAATGCGCGTAAATCCCATGTCGTTTTGGCGGCGATGCTTGTTGCCGCCGCTTGTTTCAGCACACCTGCTTCAGCTCGTAACGGCCATATCCGTGATGCTTTGTTGGCCCCGCTGTTATTGCCGCCCGCTATTGTTGCGGCAACGATTTCGGCACCTGTCGTGGTCTATGACGATTATGACTACTACGACGCTCCGCGCTATCGCAGAGGTCCCCCGCCCCGCCGCCATATGCACCGTGCCCCTCCGCCGCGCCGTGATTACCGTCGGCACGATGGCGGGCATTACCGTCATCGGTAATCTTTCAATTAGCTGGCTTTGCCAGAAATCCTGCTCAAACCCCGGTGTAAGCCGGGGTTAGTTTTTATGGGAAAAAAGGGCAGGGCAGTAGGTGGAGTCAATTCATATGCCACACGGCACGTCAGGCGGATTGTGTTGGCGAGACAAAGCGGATGGCGGACGGGATAGAATGCCGTGATGTTCCACTGATGCAACGGAGTATCCTATGCAGTCGGTGCTTGCTTCCTATGCAGTGACAGAATCCTCCTCCCGTGGCCGTCAATATTCCGAGCCTTTGCCACACGAACGGGGCGAATTTCAGCGTGACCGTGACCGCATCATTCATTCGACGGCATTTCGGCGGCTTGAATATAAAACGCAGGTTTTTATTAACCATGAAGGCGACCATTTCCGTACCCGCCTGACCCATAGCCTAGAAGTGGCGCAGTTGTCGCGTGCTATTGCCCGTGCGTTGGGACTTAACGAGGAACTGGCTGAGTCGGTTGCGTTGGCGCATGACTTAGGCCATACGCCGTTTGGGCATTCGGGGCAGGATGAACTCAATGCTTGCATGAAAGCGTCGGGCGGTTTTGAGCACAACTTGCAATCGCTTCGTATTGTTGATGTGCTCGAAGAGCGTTACGCGGCTTTCGACGGGCTGAATCTGATGTTTGAAACCCGGGAGGGCATCCTCAAACATTGCTCGCCGGAAAATGCCAGAACGCTTGGCGAACTTGGGCGGCGTTTTATTGAGGGGTTTCAGCCTTCGCTTGAGGCGCAGATTGTGAATCTTGCCGATGAGATTGCTTATAGCAATCATGATGTTGATGATGGGTTGCGTTCAGGTTTGCTTTCTCTTGAGCAACTTGATGAAGTGGCATTTTTTGCGCAGTGCCGCGCTGATACTCAGAGGTGCTGGCCAGAGCTATCTGGACGCCGTCTGGTGTATGAAACTATCCGCCGCATGATTGACGCGCTGGTGCTTGACCTGATTGCCCAAACCCGCAGCAATATTGCTGATATAGGCGTAACCACACTTGATGACGTGCGCACCGCGCCGCCGTTAGCGGCGTATTCCGGGGAGATGCGGTTGAAGTTGCGGGAGTTGAAAACTTTTTTGTTCGATAAGCTCTATCGCCACGAACAGGTTTTGGGGATGACTGGCAAAGCGCGGCGCATTATCGCCGATTTATTCGCGGCTTATAGGGCTGAGCCAGATTTGCTGCCGCCACGGCATCGTGCCCGTGC
>JAIRPB010000192.1 GCA_031257305.1 Azoarcus sp. | reverse complement strand
TGCGTGACATATACCACTCACATTACATTGATGTAAATATCAACCACTTTAGCGCCCATTTTTATCGATAACGCTTATGACTTCTGGCACAAAAAAAACAGTGCCACGCTTTACGGCATGGCACTGTTTTTATGGTATTTACGACGGCTTCAGAAGTTAAAACGCGCCCCTAAAAGGAACTGGTGTGCATCGACCGTGCCACGGTTAATATCACCAAAATTGGCATAGCGATAATTCAGATCCAGCCCTACGGTATTTGTGATACGGAAAGCCGCACCCAGACCAATGTTATAGGCAAACTGAATGGCGTCTTCCTTTCGGGAGAACCAATAGTTGTGATAATGGTCATTCCCCTCAACCTTGTGGGATGTATATGCGGAACCAATCCCTAAACCCACATAGGGGGTAATCGGTGTGCTGTTGTGGAAGTCAGCATAACCATTGACGAACAGTGAAGTGGTTGACCATTTTGTTTTATAGTTATAGTGGTTAAGCCCCCCACGGGAAGCCCTATCCGACTTTTCACCTGATGTGGCTAACTCAACTTCAAATCGGGGCGAAACCGGACCCCACTTAACTTTTTGGCGAAGGTCCCAACCCACTGCCACCCCAAACCCGAACGCAGAGTCATCGAAATTGGCATTACGGTGTTCCGCCGAGCCGCTTTCGTACATGACTTTGGGCTTTACATATATGCCGCCCCCGGCAGCAAGTGCCGACGCGGGAATGAGTGGGCTGGCCGCAAGCAGTAGAAATGCGAGTTTCTTTTTCATGGCTGTTCCTTTGAAAGTTGAAAGCATGTGCCGGGATACGCCAAAGTTTGGTTAAACCCAAAAACAGTAGCATCCCAACAGCATTTTGGGTGCTTGAACATTTTAACTGCTATCGCCCGATATGTTCAAATCCGGGAAATGAGACGTGAGACTGGGATACTCAAATACCATTACCCAAACTTAGGCAGTTTTGCCAACGATTTCTCGACTTCTTCTGCCGGGTATTCGTAGTCCTCTAGCTTCCCGGAGAAATACCGTTCAAATGAACTCATGTCGAAATGCCCGTGCCCGGTGAGGTTAAAGAGAATTACTTTCTCTTCGCCACTCGCTTTGCATTTCAGCGCCTCATCAATGGCTACACGGATTGCATGACACGCTTCCGGCGCGGGAATGATGCCCTCGCAACGCGCAAACCGCACTCCTGCGTCAAACGTTGCAAGTTGCGGTATCGCAACAGCTTCGATTAGTCCCGCATCAAAGAGCTGTGACACAAATTGCGAAGCCCCGTGGTAACGCAGCCCGCCCGCGTGGATGCCCGCAGGCACGAAATCGTGCCCAAGGGTGTACATCTTCATCAGGGGCGTAAAACCGGAGGCGTCGCCAAAATCGTAGGTGTAGCGCCCTTTGGTGAGACTGGGGCAGGAACTTGGCTCTACTGCGATAGCGCGGAGCTTTTCCGCACGTTTATCGCCGGCCGCTTTGTCGCCCAGGAAGGGAAAGGCAATGCCGCCAAAACTGGAACCGCCGCCGCAGGGGGCAATCACAATATCTGGGTAAAGCCCGATTTTGTCGAATTGCTTTTTCGCTTCCAGCCCGATGATGCTCTGGTGCATCACCACATGGTTGAGCACGGAACCCAGCGTGTAATTGGTGTCGGCGCGCGCCGCCGCTTCCTCCACGGCTTCAGAAATGGCGATGCCAAGCGAGCCGAAGGTATCCGGCGTCTCGGCTAATATCTTGCGGCCGCTCTCTGTGAGGGAGGACGGGCTGGAAAAAACTTCCGCGCCCCATGTCTGCATCATCAGCCGCCGATAGGGTTTTTGTTCGTAGCTGACTTTGACCATATAAATACGCACTTCCAGCCCAAACATCTGGCCGGCTAGTGCCAGCGACGAACCCCATTGCCCCGCGCCTGTTTCCGTTGTCAAGCGCCGGACGCCCGCCTGATGGTTGTAAAACGCCTGCGGGACGGCGGAATTGGGTTTGTGCGAACCAGCGGGCGAGACGCCTTCGTATTTGAAGAAAATTTTTGCGGGCGTCCCCAGCGCTTCTTCCAAACGTACCGCACGGACTAGTGGGCTAGGACGCCAGAGCCGGAAAATCTCGCGCACTTCATGCGGGATTTCAATCCAGCGTTCGCTACTCATTTCCTGTTCGATAATCGCGGGCGGAAAAATCGCCGCCAGATGTTCTGGGCGCGCCGGAGAACCATCCGGCAGGAGCGGGGGCGATGGCGGCGCGGGCAAATCGGCGGCCATGTTGTACCAGTGGGTGGGGATTTCGTGGGCTTCAAGCAGGATGCGGGTTGATTCCATGACGGGTTCCGAGAAAAAGCAAATGGCCGATATGATCCACGCGCAAGAGGGGATTTGTCGAGCGTGACAGCGCAAAAACACCCTCCGCGCATCAAAAACTGGCTTCCTTCGCCCCAAAAAACAGGTTATTCTTGCGCCCCTTGTTGTCAGCCGTTGCCGACAGCCCCGCGCCCGTAGCTCAGCTGGATAGAGTACTGCCCTCCGAAGGCAGGGGTCGTGCGTTCGAATCGCGCCGGGCGCGCCATTATCCGTTGTTGTTGTTTACCATCGCCATCGCAGTTGTTTGCCGTGAAAGCGGGCTGTCACGTGGCATATTTTGGCATTCCCCCCAAAAAACTTGGCTCCGCAACAACCCGCGCCAGCAAATGAAACTCATAGTCTCTTGATTCAAAATGACTGGAGTCATACCCTCTCCCGCACTATTGGTCCAAGCAGCCAGCTTCCGGGCCACTTTCAGGAGAGAGCAGCATGTATTTCAAGAACATCACTGCGTTTGCGGCCGGTTTGCTTCTATCCGCCACGGCGCTTGCCAACCCGATTGTCCCGGGATTTGATTCCAACGGACTCCCGCCTAACGATGACACATCCTCCGGGTTAGTGGATATTGGATTCACCGCCAATTTCTTTGGTAACGAATATTCGCAGTTGTATGTCAATAACAACGGCAATATTACGTTTGATATCCCGCAGATTGACTATGTGCCATACGGCCTAACCTCAACGAATAAAGCGATTATCGCGCCGTTTTTTGCCGATATAGATACGCGCTACGTTGGCAACCCCGTCACCTACGGCGTAGGTATCTATGACGGGCAGTCTGCTTTTGGCGTGAACTGGGTTGATGTCGCTCGATTCGACCACCGTGCCCCCTCTTCCGGCGCGCCGCTGAATAGCTTCCAGCTTATTCTTGTTGACCGTTCAAACGGCGACTTTGACATCGTATTCAATTACGGCTCTATCCAATGGGATACGGGTAGCTACAGCGGCGGAATATCCGCCCATGCTGGCTGGTCAACCGGCGCTGGCGAATCAAATAGTTTCTATGAGCTTGCTGGTTCGGGCGTCACGGGCGCTTTCCTAGATAGCGGCCCTAACGCGCTCAATGGGATGACTTATGTTTTTGAAGTGCGTAATGGCATGGTTCTTCAGCCCACGCCGTCCATTCCCGAACCTGAAACTTACGCCATGCTGCTGGCGGGTCTGTGCGTTGTGAGTGCGGCAGCAAAGCGCCGCCGCAAAGCCTGAAACCTGACGCACAAGCATCAAAACACCAAGCAAAACGAACGGGGACGAAAGTCCCCGTTTTGCTTGCTGCTGCCCGGAGCAAAGCAGAAACCCCGCCCCGGCAAAATAGCAGCCATTACGCTGTGGAATATGTGAACGTAGGTACTTTGCCATACATGATTTTTACGCTATAATCAGAAGGCTTTGATAGGCCAGTTTGGTCTTTCTTTCCGGCTATGAGTCAACGGGATGGGCGTTATGCCCATTTTTTATTTGCGGAGCAAGGGTGCAACAGGTATTTCAACTCATTGAGCAAGTCGTCACCGGTCTCGGGTATGAACTCGTGACGGTTGAAGGCTCGCCGCGCGGGCGGCTTTTGCGCGTCTTTATCGACATTGCGCGAGGCATCACCGTGGCGGACTGCGAGACGGTCAGCAACCAGCTTACCCGCGCCTTTGAGGTTGAAAACATCGACTACGACCGGCTGGAAGTCTCTTCCCCCGGCCTAGACCGCCCGCTCACCAAACCCGCTGACTTTGAACGTTTCGCCGGCGCTGATATTCGGTTGCGTACCCGTGTCCCGGTGGGCAATCAACGTAATTTCACTGGCGTACTCAAGGGACTGCGCGAAGGCGTAGTTATCGTCGACACCGAAAAAGGCGAACTTCAGGTGGCCTTTGACGATGTCGAAAAAGTACGCCTCGTCCCAAGGTTATGAATCCCGGAGGTTTTTTGGCATGAGCCGCGAAATCCTGCTGCTTGTCGATGCGCTGGCACGAGAGAAGAACGTCGCCAGAGACATTGTGTTCTCCGCCCTTGAATCGGCTCTCGCTTCCGCAACCAAAAAACGCATCCACGACGATGCGGATGTGCGCGTCACCATCGACCGTACCACCGGCAGCTATGAGTCGTTCCGCCGGTGGGTTGTCAAACCTGACGAAGAAGTCAACAACGACGAGGCGGAAATGGGCATTATCGACGCCCGCGACATCCAGCCCGACATCGAACTCGGCGAATTCATTGAAGAACCGCTTGAACCTATCGACTTCGGGCGCATCGGCGCACAAGCCGCCAAGCAGGTCATCCTGCAAAAAATCCGCGACGCCGAACGCGAACAGGTCCTTAACGATTTTCTGGAACGCGAAGAGTTCCTCGTCTCCGGCACCATCAAGCGCGTCGAGCGCGGCAACGCCATCATCGAAGTAGGCCGCATGGAAGCCGTCCTGCCGCGTGACCAGCAAATCCCACGCGAAAACCTGCGCTCTGGCGACCGGGTTAAAGCCTATCTGCTCAAAATCGACCGGGGCGTGCGCGGCCCGCAACTCATCCTGTCGCGCACCGTGCCCGAATTTTTAATGAAGCTCTTTGAGCTTGAAGTCCCCGAAATTGAAGACGGCCTGCTCGAAATCAAAGCATGTGCCCGCGACCCCGGCCTGCGCGCAAAAATCGCCGTCAAATCAAATGACCAGCGCATTGACCCGGTCGGGACCTGCGTTGGGCTACGCGGCTCACGCATCACGTCAGTCCGCAATGAAGTCAGCAACGAACAAATTGACATCATCGTTTGGGCGTCCGACCCGGCACAGTTCGTGATTGCCGCGCTCCAGCCCGCCGAAGCCGTCTCCATCGTGGTCGACGAAGAAGCCCACGCAATGGATGTGGTTGTAGACGATGCCAACCTCGCCATCGCCATCGGGCGCAACGGCCAGAACGTCAAACTCGCTACCGAATTAACCGGATGGACCATCAACTTAATGAGCGAACAAGAATCCGCCACACGCACCGAACAGGAGCGCGGCGGCCTACGCACGCTCTTTATGGACAAACTCGACGTTGACGAGGACGTTGCCAACATCCTAATCGACGAAGGTTTTTCCTCCATTGAAGAAGTCGCTTACGTACCGCTGGCGGAAATGCTTGAAATCGAAGATTTCGATGAAGAAACCGTCAATGAACTGCGCAACCGCGCGCGTGACGTACTACTGACTGAAGCCATCGTGACCGAAGAACAACTCGAAGGCGCCGCAGACGACCTGCTCACCCTAGAGGGCATGGACACGGCACTGGCGGCCCAGCTCGCCGGCCACGGGATACGGACTCGGGACGACCTAGGCGACCTCGCCGCCGACGAACTCGTCGAATTGACCAGCATTGAAACAGAACGCGCCGCCGCATTGATTTCAGCCGCACGTGCGCACTGGTTCGAGCAAAAGTAACAAAAGGGGACAGACAGAGATGGAAGGAATGAATGTCACCCAATTCGCAGGCGAACTCGGCAAGTCGTCCGCCGAGTTGCTAGAACAGCTAAAGCGCGCCGGGGTCGACAAATCCGGCGAACTGGATTTGCTCACCGAACAAGACAAATCACGCCTGCTTGACTACCTGCGCGAATCGCACGGCAGTGCCAGCAAAGGCAAAAGCAAAATAACCCTAACCCGCAAGCAGACATCCGAAATACGCTCCACCGACGCCACGGGCCGCGCCCGCACGGTGCAGGTTGAAGTGCGCAAAAAACGGGTTTTCGTCAAACGCGACGAACTTGTTGAAGCCGCCGCCACAGCGGAAGCCGCCGCCGTTGCGCAAGAAACTCAAGCCACTGCGCCGCCCGCCGACGAAATCCCGCCCGCCCCGGCAGTAGAAACGCCCGAAAACATCCAAGTTGCTGCCGAAACACCCCCGCCCGCCGAAGCCGTGCCCGTCACAGAAACGGAACAGGCTCCGGTCTCCGCTGTCCCGGAAACGGTCCAGCCCGAAACCCCGCCCGCGCCTGAATCAAGCACAAAAACCAAAACTAAAGCCAAAGCCAAAGATAAAGACGGCACACCCGCTACCGCAACAGCGCCTAAGAAAACACGCGCCGCTTCTGCCGCAAAAAACGCGGCAGACAAAGCCACGCCCAAAAACAAATCCGAAACGCGCCCAAAACAGGCCACGGTGCAACCCGTTACCTCTATTCTTAGCGAAGAAGAACTCGCCGCGCGCGAACAGGAATCGCGCCGCTCACGCGAACTGCGCGAGCGCCAACAAGCCGACCTACGCGCCCGGCAAGAACGGGAAGCGGCCACCAAAGCGGCCGCAGAAGCCCGCCGGCAAGAAGCAGAAGCCCGGCTCCGCGCCGCACAGCAACCCAAAGCCACGCCCACTGCCGCGCCTACCGCGCCTAGCAAACCCGCCCAGAACAAGAAAAATACTTCGGGTACGTTGCACCGCCCGCCCCGGGCAGACAACAAACCCGCCCGTGAAGGCGGCGCACGCGACGGCGAAGGTGGCAACAAACGCCGGGGCGGCATCAAAACTCGCGGCGGAGATGTGGGCGGAGCGTCCGTTGCCAATACATGGCGGGGCGCCAAAGCAGGCGGACGCCATGCGGCCCGCGGCGCACATATTGAAAACCGCCCCGCTTTCCAAGCGCCGCCTGAACCTATCGTGCGCGAAGTGCACGTGCCCGAAACCATTACCGTGGCAGAACTCGCCCACAAGATGTCCGTCAAGGCCACTGAAGTTATCAAGGCATTGATGAAAATGGGCATGATGGTAACGATTAACCAAGTGCTCGACCAAGAAACCGCAATGATTGTGGTCGAGGACATGGGCCACAAAGCCTTCACCGCCAAACTCGACGACCCCGATGCCTTTCTGGCTGAAAACGACGTACACAAAGATTACAAAATCCTGCCCCGCGCGCCGGTTGTCACCGTCATGGGCCATGTCGACCACGGCAAAACCTCTCTGCTCGACACCATCCGCCGCGCCAGAGTAGCGGCGGGCGAAGCGGGCGGTATCACCCAGCACATCGGCGCATACCATGTGGAAACCCCGCGCGGCATGATTACCTTCCTCGATACGCCGGGTCACGAAGCATTTACCGCCATGCGCGCACGCGGCGCACAAGCCACAGACATTGTTATCCTCGTTGTCGCGGCCGATGACGGCGTAATGCCCCAAACACGCGAAGCCATCCACCACGCCAGAGCGGCGGGAGTGCCCATTGTCGTCGCCATCACTAAAATCGACAAACCGGCCGCGAACATCGAAAAAGTCAAACAAGAACTCATTGCTGAAGAAGTCGTGCCCGAGGAATACGGCGGCGACGTTATCTTTGCGCCGGTTTCCGCCAAAAGCGGCGCGGGCATCGATGAATTGCTCGAATCCGTCCTGCTCCAAGCCGAAGTGCTTGAACTCGGCGCACCGGTCGACGCCCCCGCCAAAGGACTCATCGTCGAAGCGCGCCTAGACAAAGGACGTGGCCCGGTAGCCTCGCTTCTGGTCCAATCGGGCACCCTGCGCCGGGGCGATGTCATGCTGGTAGGCGCCACATTTGGCCGTATCCGCGCCATGCTGGATGAAAGCGGCCGCAACATTGAAGAAGCCGGCCCCGCTATTCCCGTCGAAATCCTAGGGCTTTCTGATATTCCCGCAGCGGGCGATGAAGCCATCGTGCTGGCCGACGAAAAGAAAGCGCGCGAAATTGCCCTATTCCGGCAAGGCAAATTCCGCGATGTCAAACTGGCCAAACAGCAAGCGGCCAAGCTCGAAAACATGTTCGAGCAAATTAACGAGGGCGAAACCAAAAGTCTGGCGCTCATCATCAAGGCTGACGTGCAAGGCTCACAAGAAGCCCTCTCGCAATCGCTACAAAAGCTCTCAACCGAAGAAGTGCGTGTGCGGGTTATCCATGCGGGCGTAGGCGCTATTACCGAATCCGATGTCAATCTGGCGCAAGCCTCGGGCGCGGTCATCATCGGCTTCAACACCCGCGCAGACGCCAGCGCGCGAAAACTCGCCGAAAACTTTGGCGTGGACATCCGTTATTACGACATCATTTATAACGCCGTCGACGAAGTCAAAGCCGCCCTCTCCGGCATGCTCTCCCCGGAAAAACGCGAAGAAATCATCGGCATGGTCGACATCCGCCAAGTCTTTACCATTTCCAAAGTCGGCTCGGTGGCGGGCTGCTACGTGCTCGAAGGCATGGTGCGGCGCGGCGCGTCTGTCAGGCTGCTGCGAAACCATACCGTCGTGTGGACGGGCGAACTCGAATCGCTCAAACGCTTCAAGGACGACGTAAAAGAAGTTAAATCCGGTTACGAATGCGGCTTACAGCTTCGCGGCTACAACGACATCCAGCCGGGCGACCAGCTTGAAATATCCGAAATCCGCGAAGTGGCAAGGACGCTCTAAAAATGCCCAAAGAGTATTCACGCGGCCTGCGCATTGCAGAACAAATCCGCCGAGAACTGGCAGAGTTAATCCGTCTGGAACTCAAAGACCCGAGAGTCGGTTTCATCTCGCTCACTGATGTCGAACTGACTCCCGACTACGCCCATGCCAAAATTTTCTTCACGGCAATGAGCGGCCAAGAAAGCGTCCCAGAAATTCTTGAAGGGCTACACCGGGCCAGCGGTTTTTTGCGCCACGAACTCGGCAAAAGAATCCACATCCACACCCTGCCCGAACTGCATTTTCATTATGACCGTTCCGTGGAAGAAGGCACCCGCCTATC
>JAIRPB010000102.1 GCA_031257305.1 Azoarcus sp. | reverse complement strand
AAAACAGAGGGTTGCTTGATGCGTCAACATTTTGCAACCCTCTCTTTTCAGCGGGGCTGGCCTTCTGGCCGGACAAATCCCGTTTGCTCGTCCACCCGGCCTAGGACCAGAAATTCCATCAATGCTTTTTGGGCGTGCAGGCGGTTTTCGGCTTCGTCCCAGACAACGGACTGGGGGCCGTCGATGACTTCTGGGGTGACTTCTTCGCCCCGGTGCGCGGGGAGGCAGTGCATGAAAACGGCATCTGGCGCGGCGGCGGCCATCATGGCGGAATCTACGCACCATCCGGCGAAGGCTTTGCGGCGGGCTTCGTTTTCGGCTTCAAAACCCATTGATGTCCATACGTCGGTAGTGACGAGGTGCGCGCCTCGGCAGGCGTCTTTGGGGTTGTCGAAAAGCTGGAAATGGTTTGTTCCGGTGAGGCCAATTTTTTGCGGCTGGATGCCATATCCCGGCGGCGAGGAGACGTTGACGCGGAAGCCTAGCACTTCTGCGGCTTGGAGCCATGTGTTGCACATGTTATTGGCATCTCCGACCCATGCAACGGTTTTGCCTTGGATAGGGCCGCGATGCTCAATGAACGTGAAGATGTCCGCCAGTGCCTGACAGGGATGGAGTTCGTCCGTGAGGCCGTTGATGAGCGGGACACGTGAGTTGGCGGCAAAGCGTTCTACGATGCTTTGCTCGAAAGTGCGAATCATCACGAGGTCGCTCATGCGCGAGATGACTTGCGCTGAATCTTCAATGGGTTCGCCTCGCCCAAGCTGCGAGTCCCGCGTGTTGAGATAGATGGCCGAGCCGCCTAGCTGCTGCATGCCGGCCTCAAAAGAGAGCCGTGTGCGGGTGCTGGCTTTCTCGAAAATCATGACTAGCGTTCGGTCGAACAGCGGGTGATACGGTTCGTATCGTTTGAATTTGTCTTTAATCCAGCGGGCGCGCCGGAATAGGTATTCGTATTCTTCGGCGGTGAAGTCTTTGAATTGCAGGTAGTGTTTGGGCGGAGTCATTGGCGGTCCTTTGCCTTTTGGCCGTCATTGGGACAGAAAATCGCGGATGAGCGGCGCAAGCCCTTCGATAAGTGCTTTAGCGTCGCTTTCGCTGAAGATGAGCGCGGGCAGCAGACGGATGACGTTGCCCGAGGTCACGTTGATAAGTAGCCCGGCTTCAAGCGCGCGGGTAACGAGTTCGCCGCACGGGCGGCCGAGTTCGATGCCTATCATCAGGCCGCGCCCCCGGATGTCTGTAACGCCGTCCACGCCTTCCAGTGCTTTGGCAAATCCGGCGCGGAGGGTTTCGCCGATATGGCGGGCGTTGTCCATGAGATTTTCGCTGGTAATGACATCCAGCGTGGTGAGCGCCGCCGCGCAGGCCAGCGGGTTGCCGCCGAAGGTGGAGCCGTGGTTGCCGGGCTGAAAAAGGCCGGCGGCGGGTCCCGACACGGCGCATGCTCCGATGGGGACGCCTGATGCGAGGCCCTTAGCCAGAGTCATGATGTCGGGCTTCGCGCCCGAATGTTGCCAGCCAAACCATTTTCCGGTGCGTCCTGTGCCGCATTGCACTTCGTCGCAGATAAGCAGCCAGCCGTGCTCGTCGCACAGCGCCCGCAGCGTGCGTAGGTATTCGTCATCTGCGGTGAGAACGCCCCCTTCGCCTTGTAGGACTTCCAGCATCACCGCTACCACGTCGCGGCTGCGTGACGCAATCTGGCGTACTGCGTCGATGTCTCCGAAAGGAACCCGGACAAATCCCGACACGAGCGGCTCAAAACCCGCTTGTGTCTTGCGGTTTGCCGTAGCGGAGAGGGTTGCCAGCGAGCGGCCATGAAAGGCGTGTTCCATGACGATGATGGAAGGCAGGTCGACGTTTTTCTTTTTATGGCCGTAAAAGCGGGCGAGTTTGATGGCCGCTTCATTGGCTTCCAGCCCGGAATTGCAGAAGAACACTTCATCCATCCCGGAAATGTCCGCAATCCGCGCCGCCAGTTCTTCTTGCAAGGGAATGCGGTAAATGTTGGAGGTGTGCAGGACCTTCGCGGCTTGGCGGGAAATGGCCGCTACCAATTTTGGATGGTTATGCCCAAGGGTAGAAACGGCAATCCCAGAGAGCGCGTCAAGGTATTGCTGGCCTGCCTCGTCGAAAAGCAGCGTACCTTGCCCGTGCGTAAACGCTACCGGAAGGCGGGCATAGGTGTTCATGACATGTGAAAGTGGCATGAGAAACCCCAATTAGGTGCTCAAAAACGCGCACGGCGGCAAAGTGCCGCCGTGGGAAGAAACGGCGGATTCTACGCTCAAAAATTCGCTTCTGTACAGCTATTGGTTTTTGTAGGGCTAATTAAAGCATTCTGCCCGTAAAAGGCTATTCTGCTAGAATGCCGCTCCACCGCCCCGGAGTTTCTAGCTGCCAATCGCACGGGGAGGGGGGAACAACGGTTGGCGGCAATCACCCAGCGGGAAAGCCATTTACTTGCTATGGAACATAAAAACGAAAGTTTTGTCATTGTTGGCATCACCAAGGACGGGAAAACTTTTCGTCCAAGCGATTGGGCAGAGCGGCTCTGCGGCAGCATGGCGACTCTGGGAAATGACAACCGTGTTAGGTATTCCCAATTTGTGCGTCCCGGCTGCACAATTACAGGGCAGAAAACCGTTATTGTCGATGCCCATCTTCATAAGGTTAATTTAGATGCTTGGCAATTCTTGATTGATTTTGCCAAGAGCCACGAACTCCAAGTGGAATCTATTTCTGATGATTTAGTCTGAAACGCCATGAATACACCCAACGCTTTTGCCGCTATTTCCGAGGTTTTTCGTTCCCGCCATTCTGTCCGCCGCTTTTTGCCGACACCCGTCCCGCGTGAGGTAGTCGCTGAATTGCTTCAGCTGGCCTCCACCTCGCCTTCAGGGACCAACGCACAGCCGTGGAAGGTCTACGCATTGGCCGGGGATGCCCGCAAAGCCTTATCTGACGCCATTTTGGAACGCTTTAACCGGGACGAGGCAGAGACGCCGGAATTTCCGTACTATCCCGCCGAGTGGGTTGAGCCGTGGCTATCCCGCCGCCGCAAACTGGGTTTTGGCCTTTATGGTTTAGTCGGCATCCAGAAAGGCGACAAAGCGCGGATGAAAGAACAAACCGGGCGCAATTTTTTGTTTTTTGACGCTCCGGTGGGGCTTATCCTCACAATGGACCGCCGCCTGACCCACGGCATGTTCCTTGACTACGGCGTATTCATCGCTCATTTCGTCATTGCCGCGCAGGCGCGTGGGTTGGGCACGTGCGTACAAAACGCACTGTGCGAATACCCGCAAACCATCCATCGCCAATTGGGTATCAGCGAACAAGAAGAAATCGTGGGCGGCATCGCCCTTGGCTATCCTGACCCGGACGCCCCGGAAAACCGCATTGTCACCGAGCGGGAACCCGTTGAAGGTTTTACGGCGTTCCGTGGGTTTTGAAACGCATCTTTTAATAAAACCAAAACCATGAAAAAGTATTTATTGCCTTTAGCGGCGATTCTTTTTTTGTGCGCATGTTCTTCTAAGTCATCCCGGTTACGTTTGGATGAAACCGGCACACCGGCGTTTGCCAAAAACGACCCACGCGATTGCGCCCGCAATTTCTCTAGCAGGGTAAATGCACAGCGGGGCAGGGACTTCGCCACAACGGTTTTCATCAAGAATGGCGTCCCGCAAAATTTTGCGGTCAACCGCGCTGTGCGCTTTATGGCTTCCGAGGGCATGGAAATCATCAGCAGCGACGAAAAAACCGGCCATATCAGCGCCAGCAGGGTCACGGCCAAAAGAAGCCGCAGCGCCGCCCCGCCTCCTTTTAATGTGTCAATCAACACCATTCC
>JAIRPB010000095.1 GCA_031257305.1 Azoarcus sp. | reverse complement strand
TGCCAGCAGAGCGACTGCCTCACGGACATGAGCACCGAGCCGTCGGAGACGGGGTCGCCCTCGCGGGCCACGATGCGGCCGTGGCAGTAGACGGGCGGGTTCTGCGCCCCGGCGAGGATGGTGTGCGTACCCTTGCAACGCGGGCAGGTGACTTTGTCGTCGACACAGGCCACGGGGATGCCGTTGATGTCCCAGCGGCCCTGCCCCCCTGCCGATACGACGGTGCCCCCGTGGTTGGTTGTGTCGCCTAGTACGATGTAGTTGCGCCTGGTCATGGTGTTTTCTCCTGTAAAGGCGTGAATTTCACACGCGGGTTTGTAGTAGGGGCGCACATCGTGCGTCCGTGTTTTGTGCGTGGATGGCAAGCAGGATTGCTTGCCCTACCTTTCAGACGCCTTTCGGCGTCGCGCCCCTCTCCAGGCGCTTCGTGCCACCCTCTCCCACAAGGGGAGAGGGGCGGGCGAGGCAAGTCTCGCCCCTTGTATCTACGGCGGGCGGCGGGTTTATCCGTCGGTGAACTTTTCCAGCGAGAAAACCTTAACGCCTCGGCTTTCAAGGTATTCCCGCCCTTCCAGTGCGGATAGTTCGATGAGGAAGGCGTTTTCAATAATGTCGCCGCCTAATTTGTTGACCAGCACGCATGCGGCATGGGCCGTGCCGCCGGTGGCGAGCACGTCATCGACTAGCAGGATGCGTTCGCCGGGTTCGATGGCATCCTCGTGGATTTCGAGGGCGTCAATGCCGTATTCGGATTCGTATTCTTGTCCGATGGTTTTGCTGGGCAATTTGCCTTTTTTTCGGATAGGGACAAATCCCGCGCCTAAGGCGAAAGCCAATGGTGAACCGATAATGAATCCACGCGATTCAATAGCGACAACCTTTTGGATTTTTCGGCCGCTGTAACGGTTAACCAGTTTCTGGATGGCAATGCGAAAGCCGGTGGCATCTTTGAGCAGCGTTGTAATGTCACGGAAAACAATGCCTTGCTTGGGAAAGTCGGGAATGGCGCGAATTCTTGATTTAAGGGACATAGCGGAATGGGGCCGTAGACAGGGTTCTGAAAATAGCCAAAGTTTTGAAAGTCATAAGTATAGTTCTAACCCTTGTGATATGAATCACGAACAAGGGGGCGTTTGTGGCTCGGCCTATGGAATACAATCAGTTAATTTCAAGGAAAAACCCCGTCCACAAGGAAGTATTGTGCCCAGCGAAAATCAAACCTCAACGTATGAAATTCTGGACCAAGCGGAATCGGGAATTCGCCTTCAGGTTGAATTTCAGCGGAGAATCAATGCGCCGCTGATTGCGTGCCGCTTGCCGTTTATCCGCGTTATTACCGTCTATAACGAAACCGGTGCCGATTTACCGGGTATTGAGCTTTCAGTGGCTTTGGCCGTGGGAAACGAAGCGGTGCACCGGCTCATCTGCCGGGAAGAAAAAAATGTTTCCGCAGATAGCGCGATACGCTTTGACGGGATTAACCGTTTTTCAGAATTTGATTCCTTAATTAGCCAACGCAACGAATCAGCGATTGGCACGCTCACTGTTTCAGCCTATCCCATCCCGCCTTCGGAACAGGGGCATCAGCAGGAAGAAGCCCAAATCAACGGAGCGCCGCCTCCGCCAAGCGCAGAGCCGCTCCTCACAACAGCCGTTGAAATCGGCGCTTCTAACGAATTCCTCAAACTGCCCGGCGCGTGGCAATCCATTGCCGTGTTTGTGCGTCCCAAAAGCGAGGCCGTCGCAAAAATTCTGGAAATCGCCTCTGGCCTGCTGGTCCAAAAAACGGGGCTAGGCGAACTTGACGGCTACAGCAAAGGCTTTGCCCGCGCAAAACTGATTGCGGAAGCTATTTATCTGGCGATGCGGGAAGAACAGATTGTCTGCGGCGGCTCGCCCGCTTCGTTTGAGGCTGTCGGGCACAAACTGCGTGGCATGGGCCGGGTTCTTGACGAGCGGTTTGGCGATTGCATTGAACTCTCCGTGACCTATGCCGCGTGCTGCGAAGCGGCGGGGCTGAACCCGCTTATCATTTTTACGTCAACCCGCGCTTTTCCCGCTTTTATTGCCGTTCCTGCATTGGAATTCTCACTGGCGCTGGGCAGCGGGGAGGGGTTCAATTATCTGGAAGAAACGGTGGTTGACGATAGCGAAGTCATTGCCAGCCTTATTTCAAGAAAAACCATCATCCCGGTTGCGCTTGAAGAAATCGGTTCAGCCAAGCGTCCCGTGAGTTTTCGGGGCGCAACGAAAAAAGCCTCCGACTACGCTTGTAGCCTCACTCACGAACTGAAAGCGGCTGTCATTATTTCGCAATGCCGCCATGACGGCATCCTCCCTGCCGTTCTGCCCGGCGAAGAGCTTCCCGCGCCGCAAACGGAAGAACCCGCCGCCGCGCAAACCCCGTCTGCCGCAGAGGAACCTGCCGCTGATGAAGCGCCTACCGCTACTACAGAGACAGAGGAGGCTTCAGTTGCCGCAGCGGAAGAGCTTTCTGATTTTCCTTATACGGAGGAAGTCTCCGCCCCGGAAGAGGAAACCCAAACTGTTCCCGCAGGGCGCAAAGACGATATGCCCGCTTCAATACGGCAGTGGCGGCAACTGCTGTTTGACTTGGGGCCACGCGGGACGCTGCTTGATATTTCCCGCGCCAAACTTTCCATCGGCCTGGCTATCAGTGGCGGCAATTTGAGCGCCATTGCGGAGTCGCTCTACAAGGGCGAAAAACCCAGCCTGTTTGTGGGGATGGATACAAACCGGATTGCCGGCGTACTGCGTACCCTGTTGCGCGAATCCTCCGTTCTGGAACAAGAAACCGGGAGCCATCACTTGTATCTGGTGCTGGGTTCGCTGGCCTATCCAAAATCCGGGGGCGAAGAGGCGCGTGCGCCCCTGTTCCTTTTGCCCGTAAAACTTACGCCGGTGCCGGGGGTTAAGACTTCGTTCAGCATCTCCATTGTGGGTGACGACCAAGCGCAGCCCAACCGGTGTCTCATCGAATGGCTTCGCGTGGCCCATAACATGACGCTCGACGGGCTGGACGCGGCAAGTCTCGATAGCGCGGGCAGTGCTTTTGACAGGGCGTTTGAAAAAATCCGGGTGAGCCTGCTGGCCGCGCAACTGCCTTGGCGCGTTGAAGAAAACGCGCATCTGGCCATCCTGCGATACCCCGAATTCCATATCTGGAAAGACATCGGCAGGAATTGGCCTATCCTCATGGAAAATTCCGTTGTCCGCTACCTTGTCGAATGCCCGGAAACCCCGTTTGAGCAAGCGCCGCTTAAAGACGGTTCGCATTGGGAAGAAAAACTCGTTCTTCCCCTGCCCGCAGACGGTTCGCAAATGACGGCGATTGCGGCGGCGGCGGCTGGAAAATCTTTTGTGCTGGAAGGCGCGCCGGGAACGGGTAAAACCCAGACCATCACTAACCTGATTGCTTACGCGCTAGAAATGGGCAAGCGCGTACTGTTTGTTTCGGTTAAAGAATCTGCGCTTGATGCCGTGAGCCATCGGCTTGAAGCCGTTGGTTTGAGAGATTTCACGCTGGAAGTGTACGGTTCCCGCATTGGTATGCAGGACATCCGGCAGCAACTCAAGCGTTCCATGAAAGCGACGGCAGAAGGTGACGAGGCGGTTTGGAAAACGGCTTTCGACAAATACGCGGCGGCATCTGATGCCTTGCGCGACTATGCCAGCCGCGTACATGCGGCCAATGCGGCGGGATATTCTTTATGGTCGGCTTACGAAGAACTGGCAAGGCTAGGGCCGGGTTCTAGCTGGCGGCTTGAACCTGGCGACATCGAAAAAATTGATGCTCAAGCCATGTCGGGCGCGCTCGAGCGGGCCATCCACATCAGCCGCCAGATGCAAGCCGGCGAGCCAACGCACGACCCTTGGCTGCTGATTGGGCTAGATAGCGTCGAAAACCTCACATTTACGATGCTGACCAGTGCCCTTGAAAATTTAGTGCAGGCGCGAAAACGGATTGACGGGCTTGGCCGTGGCTGGCAGGCCGCTTTCCGGGAACTCAAACCCGGAAAAATCATGCAGTCCCTCAATGAATGTATTGCCGCCAACCTTCAGGGATTGCTTCCTAGCAAGGCGTATTTCCGCGACATCGACCGCCCCGCGTGGCGGACGGCTACTGCCGCGTTGCGGGAAAAATTGGAGTTTTTTATCGAGAGCAACCGCGAGGAACTCTCCATGCTCTCGCCCGGGCTGATTGATTCCCCGCTGCTCAATGACCTCACCATCCGCGCCACCAGCCTCGCCGGCGCAAAACTGTTTGCCGAATCCCGGCGCAAATCCATCCGTGCCGCCGTAGAGCCGCTGGTTCAGAAAGGGGTGGACCTTGCGGACAACAACCTGCTTACTGTGCTACAAAGCGCGCAAAACATCCGCGCCCAAGTTGCCGAGTTGCGCACACATGCGATTGCCATTGTGGGGCTAAACCTGCCCACCAATTGGGCGGCGCACCGCCCCCGTGCGCTGGAGGAACTCGACGCCGCCGTGGCCCTTTCGCAGCGTGCCGTTTGGCTAGAACAGCATGCGCCCACCGCTTGGCTCAAGGCGCTAGAACCCAAAGAAGCGCGGGAAATCGCTACGCTCAAAGAAATTGACGCGGCATGGTCGCGCTGGCTTTCCATCATTGGCGCAACGGACCACAGCATTGCCCAATGGCTCGCGGGCCGGGATTGGCTAGAGGCTTGGGACGAAGCCGCCCCCCATTGGGAGGACGACCTCGCCGGAACCGGCTTGCTTCAGTTACAGCGCCACGCATGGCTACGCAAAGAACTTCAAACCATCGAACAGGCCGGCGGGAGCGACTTTGCCAACAAACTCGCCCACAAGGCTTTCCCTCTGGACGATGCGCAAGCCGTCATGCTGCGCGGGCTGGCTCAGGCTTCACTGCAAGAACGCCTCACGATGTGCAAGCTGGATGATTTTGATGAGGCCGCGCAAAACAAACTGCTCTCCGACTATCACCAGTACGCAGACAACGCACGTCAATGTGCCGTCAAAATGGGACCGGCCCGCCTATTGGCCCGGCGCCCTTTCCGGGCCAACAACATTTTGGGTGAAGTCACCGCCCTAGTACGGCAAATTGAGCGAAAACGCGCCGGGATGAGCCTGCGGGAAATTTCCGCCCGCTACCCAGAAGCCTTGTTAACTTTTGCGCCCGCTTTCCTAATGAGTCCCGGTGAAGTGGCCGATTTTCTGGATGTGGGCGCACTGAAGTTCGACATGGTGATTTTTGACGAGGCTTCACGCATTCCGACAGCCGTCGCTATCGGCGCGATGGGTCACGCCCGTTCAGTGGTCATCGTGGGCGACTCCCGCCAGCTTCCGCCGATGCGCCGCCGTTACAACCCTTCCCAAGAAATGGAAAGCATCCTAAGCACGGCGCTCAAATCCGGCTTGCCGAGGCTAAAACTCAATTGGCACTACCGCAGCCAGAGCGAAGAACTTATCGCCTTTTCCAATGCCCGCTATTACGGCGGGGAGCTTGCCGCGCTGCCATCCGCACGGCGTGACCCGTCAACGGGAATCCTCTGGCGGCGTATCAATGGCACACACCTGCGCGGCCGCGAGGACACAAACCCCATCGAAGCGCGGGCCGTCGTCGACGAGCTTTATGTTCTTCTTCATGACCCCGTTTGGCAGGGAGCCGCCTTGGGCGTGGTGTGCCTCAATGTTCGGCAGGCTTGGCTGATTCTCGGCATGCTGGAAGATTCAACCGACCCGAAAGTACATGAGGCGCTCACAACGCCACGGCGGCTTTTCGTCAAAAGCATTGACGACGCGCAAGGCGAGGAATGCGATGTCCTCCTGTGCTCAACCGTGCTTTCGCCGGATCCAACCGGCATCCTGCCCGAAGCAGACAGCGGCATTTTAGGCGGGCAGGGCGGGCGCCGCTGGCTCAACGTTGCCCTCACGCGCGCCCGCAAACAATTAAGGCTTTTCACCTCATTCGGGCCAGAACACATCGGCAGCGGGCAGAACGTCTCCGAAGGGCTGAAAGACCTTAAAGACTATCTCGATTTCGTCGCGCATCCCGCCGCCCGGGAAACCGTCCTGCCAGACCGTGTACCGGGCATTCTTTCTAACGAAATTGTCGAGGCGCTAGAAAAAGCCGGCTACTTCGTGCGCACCTCCGTAGGGCTATCTGATTTCCGGGTAGACATTGCCGTGAAAAAAACCGGCGATGCAGACTGGCGTTTAGCCATTCTATTAGACGGCCCCGAATGGAAATCCGCCTTAAGCGTCGCAGACCGAGAAGGCGTCCCATCGCTTCTGAAAACAAAACACTACTGGCCCGCCGTAACGCGAGTCTGGCTCCCCGCTTGGATTAAAGACCGCCAAGCGCAAATTGCCCGCCTTGTGGCGCTCATAGAAGGAACGGGCAAAAAAAAATAGAAACGCGCCGTATGTAGGGCAAGCAAAATGCTTGCCCTACATTTCCAGACGCTTTTCGGCGTCGTCACCCCTCTCCCTCTGGGAGAGGACCTCGCGCAGTACCTCGGCACTGGCATCCCCGCCGTAAGGGCGGGTTTCAAACCCGCCCTTGTCCGGGGGGCCGCCGGCTGGGGTGAGGGAACGGCGCAAGGGAAAGG
>JAIRPB010000156.1 GCA_031257305.1 Azoarcus sp. | reverse complement strand
TTGACGATGGAAAGCCCTAGCCCTGTTCCGCCGGTGGCGCGGGAGCGGTCCGAATCGACGCGGTAAAAGCGTTCTGTGAGGCGCGGGATGTGTTCGGGGGCGATGCCGGGGCCGCTGTCTTGCACTTCAAACCGTGCGCTGGCGTTGTTTGGCCTGTGCCATTTGACGGTGATTTTTCCCCCTTGCGGGGTGTAGCGGAGGGCGTTGTTGATAAGGTTAAAAAACGCGCTTCGCAGTTCGGAGGCCGCGCCCATTATTTCATCCGGGGTGTCTGTGCCTTCAAAAACAATGTCGTGGCAGGGGGAGTCCTGTTTGCCGAGGTGCGCCGAAAGGGCGCGGGCGTCTATTTCGAGTTTTTCTAGCAGGGCGCTGACGGATGTCCATGCTTGGGCACCGGGCGGGGCGTTGCCTTCTAGCCGGGAGAGGGTGAGCAAGTCATCCACCAGATTTTTCATCCTTGCGGCCTGATGCGACATGCGGCCTAGCATATCGGCGCGTTCGGCTTCCTCTAGCGGCAGGGTTTGCATGGTTTCGATGAAACCGGCCAGCACGGTGAGCGGGGTGCGGATTTCGTGGGAGACGTTGGCGACAAAATCGCGCCGCATGGCTTCGGCTTGTTCAATGGCGGTGATGTCCCGCGAGAGCATCAGGAGACGCCCTTGTTCGTAGGGCAGAAACCTGACTTCAAGCCTCAAGGGGCGTGCGGTGGTGGAGAGCGGGCTTTCTAGCGTAATGGCCTTGTCAAAATCCCGTGTGGCGAGGCTTTTCACTAGTACGGGAGCACGCAGAAGATGAGTCACCCGCTGCGACAGGTCACGGTAGCCGTCTAGCCCGAAATGTTCACAGGCTGTGCGGTTGCACCATTCGATACATTCCTGCTCGTCCAAAATGATGACTCCGTTGGGCGAGGCTTGTAGCGCGGCTTGGAGGTTGTGTAGGCGCTCTTCAAATTCTTTTGTCTCGCGCGCCCGGTTGCGGAGCAGCCGCTGGACACGTTCCACAATGTCTTGGCGTAAGCGGCAGAACCGGGGAGGCGGCGCGTCCGGGGCTTCCCGCAGGTAATGAAGCCATTCGGTCAGGCCGATGACAATCCAGCTATCCCAAGCCAGCCAGAGCAGCGCGCCGGAGGCTACGCCCAAAGCGAGTCCGGCGGAGGCTGTGCCGGCGGCGGCAGATAAGCCCGCGCCGCAGGCCATGCAAATGAGCAGTAATACCAAGCGGGAGAACAGAGGGGACATGTTATTAGGCTGTCTTGGCTCTGATGCAGTAGCCCGCGCCGCGCACGGTTTCAATCATGGTGCCGGCATCTTGTAGCGCGGCACGTAGGCGTTTGATGTGGACATCGACGGTGCGCTCTTCAATAAATACATGGTCGCCCCAGACTTTATCGAGCAAAACACTGCGGCTATGGATGCGTTCCGGGTGTTTCATTAAAAAGTGCAATAAGCGGAATTCGGTGGGTCCCAAGGTGCGCTCGTGCCCGCAGTAGGTTACGCGCATCATGCCCGCATCCAGTGAAAGTCCGCCTAGGGTGACGGAATCGGCGAGTTGTTCCGGCGCACGGCGGCGTAGCAGGGCGCGGATGCGCGCCATGAGTTCGGCGGGAGAAAAGGGCTTGGTGACGTAATCATCCCCGCCGCTGTCGAGGCCAGAGATTTTGTCGGCTTCTTCCCCTTTCGCGGTCAAGATGATGATGGGCACGTTTTTCGTGCGCGGCGCGCTACGCCAGCGGCGGGCGAGGTCAAGGCCGCTTTGCCCGCCGGGGAGCATCCAGTCCAACAAAACAAGGTCGGGCAGCACGGCATCCACTTCCCGTTGCGCGGCCACGCCGTTTTCCGCGCTAACGCCCTCAAACCCTGCGTGGCGCAGGTGAAGGAGGATAAGTTCGGCAATGTCCGGCTGGTCCTCAACAACGAGTACGCGCGGTTTGGGGGCAGAGACGGCGTTCATGGGAGGGGCGGTGACTAGATGATTTCCTCAATTTCCATGAGCCTGAGCGAGTTCCTCAATTTCCCGGAGTTTGCTGTGGCGCACGTCCGTGCCGTGGACAATATAGATAATGAACTCCGAAATATTCTTGGCATGGTCCCCGATACGCTCAATGGCTTTGGCAATGAACAGCAAATCTAAGCTGCTGCTGATGGTGCGCGGGTCTTCCATCATGTAAGTGGCGAGTTTGCGGGTAAATCCTTTGAACTCGCGGTCGATGAGGTCATCTTCTTTATAAATGGAAATAGCCGCCACCACGTCCAGCCGGGCAAAAGCATCTAGCGCACGGTGAATCAGTTCTGCGGCTAAGTCTGACGCCACGCGCAGGTCGCCAATCGGCATCTGGCGGGCTTCGCCGCTTTCCACGAGCGATTTCACCCGCTTGCCGATTTTGTACGCCTCGTCCCCGGTGCGTTCCAAGTTGGTCGTGATTTTGGAGATAGCCAGTAACAGGCGCAAATCGCGGGCGGCTGGCTGGCGGCGCGCCACCACCGTGGTCAGTGCCCGGTCAATTTCAACTTCCATTTGGTCGACCCGGCTCTCGGTATCCAATACGTCGTTAATCTCTGTCACAGAAAAACTCGCCAGTGCAGAGATAGCCCGCTGGATTTGAGTCTCCACCAGCCCGCCCATCGCCATGAGCAATGACGAAACGTTGTTCAGGTCGCTGTCGAACTGAGAAGAAAGATGCTTTTCGGTCATAGGTGTGATGCCTCTTCCGGGAATTAGCCAAAGCGCCCGGTGATGTAGTCCTCGGTTTCGCGGCGGGCGGGTTTTAGGAACATTTGTTCAGTCTCGCCGAATTCCATCAGTTCGCCCAGATACATATACGCGGTGTAATCGCTGCAACGCGCCGCCTGCTGCATATTGTGCGTCACGATGATAACCGTGTAGTCTTTTTTGAGTTCGGCAATCAGTTCTTCGACCCGCGCCGTAGAAATTGGGTCCAGCGCCGAGCAAGGCTCGTCCAGCAATATCACCTCGGGGCGGATTGCTACTCCCCGTGCGATGCACAACCGCTGCTGTTGCCCGCCGGAAAGGCTCGCGCCGCTTTGGGAGAGCTTATCTTTCACTTCATCCCAAATTGCCGCTTTGCGCAGCGCCCATTCCACGCGCTCTTCCAAATCGATGCGGGAGAGGTTTTCAAACAGCTTCACCCCAAACGCGATGTTGTCAAAGATGGACATCGGAAACGGCGTGGGCTTCTGGAACACCATGCCGATGCGGGCGCGGATAAGCGCCACGTCTTGTTTGGAAGCCAGCAAATCTTCGCCGTCCAGCAAAATGCTGCCTTCGGCACGCTGCTCCGGGTACAGCTCGAACATCCGGTTAAACGTGCGCAGCAACGTGGATTTGCCGCAACCGGAAGGGCCAATAAAAGCGGTGACGCATTTTTCTGGGATGTCGAGTCCAATATTCGTGAGCGCCCGGAACTTGCCGTAATAGAAGTTCAGGTTGCGGACGGAAATTTTAGTGGCGTTAGCAGTCATTGTTATTTACTTCTCGCGGGAGAGCATTCGGGCCAGCACATTGAGTCCCAGCACGGCCAGCGTAATCAAAAATACCCCGCCCCAAGCCAGTTGCTGCCAGTTCTCGTAAGGACTCATCGCAAATTGCAGGATAGTCACAGGCAGGTTAGCGAGCGGGCCGGAAAGGCCAGCTTTCCAGAATTGGTTATTCAGCGCGGTAAAGAGTAGCGGGGCCGTTTCGCCCGCAATACGCGCCACGGCCAGCAAAATACCGGTCAGCACCCCGGCGCGGGCCGCCACCAGCGTAATCCGGGTAATCACTTTCCATTTTGGCGTCCCAAGCGCGTAAGCCGCCTCACGCAACCCCACGGGAACCAACGCCAGCATGTTCTCGGTGGTACGGATAACGATGGGAATCACAATCAGCGCCAGCGCCGCCGCGCCTGCCCAACCGGAAAAGGCTTTCATGCGGGTAACGATAACCGCATACACAAACAGCCCGATGATGATAGAAGGCGCGGAAAGCAGCAGGTCATTGATGAAACGGACGGTGGAAGCCAGTTTGCCGCGTGGGTCGTATTCCGCCAGATAAACGCCAGAAAGAATGCCGATAGGCGCCCCCACAAAAGTGGCCAGCGCCACCATGAGAAATGACCCTGTAATAGCGTTGGACAACCCGCCCACCCCCAGCGCCTCATTAGGCGGCGGCGTACTTTGCGTAAACATCGCCACGCTCAAGCTAGACACGCCCAAAGCGATGGTTTCCCACAATATCCACGCCAGCCAGAACATCCCAAACAGCATCGCCGCCAAAGACAGCGCAATAGCCAGCCGGTTAATGAGCTTGCGGCGGGCAAAAAGGGCTTGGCGCAGGGCGGTAACGGAAGATTCAGGCATACCGAGAGACAAAAATAAGGCGTGACGGATTTATAGAGGGGCTTTGTGACAGGAC
>JAIRPB010000140.1 GCA_031257305.1 Azoarcus sp. | reverse complement strand
CGGCGCGGGAATGGGCACCGGTGTCGTTCCCCTGCCCCGCCCCTCACCCCCAACCCCTCTCCCAGAGGGAGAGGGGCATTGTGTTTTGCGTCCATTCGCGATCCGCTTTTTAGATAACGAAGCACCCCGCTTTTCATCCATCAGATAAATAGTTCCGCCCTGCCTCAATCATTGGGCATGTACATTGCGAGAAACGGCACGCGGAGAGAGAACCGGCATGACCGCTAACTTAAAACACTTGCTCGGCAAGGCGCAGAAGGCGCTTGCCGACAAAAACTTTACTAGCGCGGGCGCATTGTTCGAGGAAGCGGCTAATGCCCAACCCGATGCGCATCAGGCATGGGTAGGGCTAGGCGAAGTCGCGCTTGGCATTGAGCAACTTGATACCGCCGCCACTTTTTTTCACCACGCGGCAAAACTACAGCCCCAAAACCCCTATTACCGCCAAAAGCTAGGGGATGCGCTCGGCAAACTCGGACAGCCTGAAGCCAGCCTTGAACAGCTTGCCGTTGCCCATAAGCTCGCCCCCAAAGACCTTGCCATCCAATGCAGCCTAGCCGGGGCCTATGCCAGAGCAAACCACTGGAAACCTGCCCGGATACTGCTTGAGGAAGTGGTCCGCCGCCCCAAAGCTCTGGCCGCCCATTACTGCTTGCTAGGGCTTGCTTGCCAGCAACTCGGCGAACTCGGCGCTTCGCTCAAAGCCTTCAAAAAAGCCACGGCACTGGAACCCCGCTACCCTGATGCGTGGCTCTCCCTTGGGCATCTCTACGTCGCTAGACAAGAACTGGATAACGCTACCGCTTGCCTCAAAAAGCTCCGCGCACTTTCCCCAGATGCCGCCAGCACACTTGATTTGGCCGGAGAACTGGCTTGGGCGCGGGGCGACACTAACGAAGCGGCAACTTTTTACCGGCAAGCGGCAGAATCTGCCCCCAAAGACCGCAACATCCACGCCAAACTCGCCGTCACCCTGGTGATGTCGGGCAAGGCGCTGGCCGCTATCGACGCAATGGATAATGCCCACGCGCTAGGCGTCCCGGAGGACTGGATACTTGAACAGCTCGGGACCCTGTTCGCCATTAAATACTGGACGCCAATGGCGCGCGAAAACCTAGAGATGGCCGTCGAACGCAACCCAAACAACCTCAGCGCATGGAACACCTTGCTCATGGTCTATGCCAAAACCGGCGAGAGCGAAAAAGTCCGGCGGGCCGCCGATAGCATCCTAGAAAAAGAACCCGATAACGTTTTCGCGCTCATGAACCTAGCCACTTGGTACAACGACCAAGGCCGCCACACTGAAGCTCTGGCGGCGCTCGACCGTGTGCGCACGCTCAACCCCGACCAGCGGGGAGCCTATTCCAAGGCGCTCTGGGCGATGGTTTCTGCCTCGTCAGTCCGTGCGGCGGAAATTCTCAAACTCGCGCAAACTTTTGACGAACGCATTTTCCGCTCCCAATACCGGGGCAACACTTTCGCCACTCACGACCGCACGCCCGACCGGCGGCTCAAAATCGGATGGGTTTCCTCCGATATGCGCCACCACCCGGTTGCCGCTTTCGTGTTGCCGTTTCTCGAACACACCGACCACAAGCAACTCGAAACTTTTATCTATTACAACTTCTCCGAAAAAGACGCCACCACCCACCGGCTTGAAGCCTGTGCCGACCAGTGGCGGGATGTCTCCGGCATTGGCGATGACGGGCTGGCAGACCTAATTGAAGGCGACGAAATCGACATCCTCATTGACCTCAACGGCTTCACCGACGGTTCCCGCAGCGATGTTTTTGCCCGCAAACCCGCCCCTATCCAAATTACTTGGCTAGGGTTTCCGGGCACGAGCGGCCTATCCGCGATGGATTACATCTTTGTGCCGCCCGACCCCGTGCTCGAAAAACCGGGCTGGAGTTCAGAAACCCCTTGGCCGCTGCCAGACTGCTACGGCGCACGCAGCAACATCAGCGACACCGCCATTGCCCCCGGCCTGCCCTGTGTACGCACACAACAACCTTTTACCTTTGCCTGTTTCAACCACTTCCGCAAAGTCAGCGAAGCCACCATTGAACTCTGGAGCCGCATTCTGGTCCGATGCCCCCAAGCCCGCCTTATTCTGGTGGCCATTGGCGGGCGCGATGACAAAACCATCCGCTATTTCTCCAGCCAGTTTGAGCGCCACGGCGTCAACCCCGCGCAGCTAGAATTCCGGGGCTATGTCGCCAAACACAAGTATTACGAAAACTACAACGAAGTCGACTTAGGACTCGACCCGTTTCCCTTCAACGGCGGCACCACCAGTTACGACTCCATCTGGATGGGCGTGCCCTTCGTCACATGGCCCGGCGAACACCTCTCCGCCCGGATGGGCAAAACCATTTTAGAAAACGTTGGGCTTCACGAACTCGTTGCGCAAAGCGCGGAAGACTACGTCAACATCGCCGTAGCCCTTGTCCACGACCTAGAACGCCTTGAACGGCTACGCGCCAACCTCCGCGAACGCATGCTCGCCAGCCCGCTGCTAGACGGCGCACGCATGGCCCGCAGCCTAGAAGGCGCTTTCCGGGAAATGTGGCAGCACTGGTGCGCGGTAAAAGCACAAGAAGCGGCATGAACATTAACGTTGGAAAAACGGAGCCTAAAATGGACGAAAAAATGACATTCAGTTTCGGTAGCGTATTTGAGGATTTGGGGTTCCCGCCCGACGATGCCACCGACATGCTGGCACGTGAAACCCTGCTCATTGAGTTGGAAAAAGAATTGCGCAAGCGCGGCAAAAACCAGCAGGAGTTAGCCAACAACGCTCGCCCCCATGAAACTTGATGAGGGCAACGGAAACCTCTTGCAACACACGCACGGGAACCCCATGACCGAAGCGCCGCCCAAACCCATCTACGTCACCGAACCCTTCCTGCCCCCCTTGGAAGAGTTCCTGCCGAGCCTGCAAAAAATTTGGGAAAGCCGCCTTCTCACCAATGGCGGGCCTTTTCACGGGCAGCTTGAACAGGAACTTGCGCAAACCCTTGGCGTGGAGCATTTAAGCCTGTTTGCCAACGGCACGCTGGCGCTGATTACGGCGTTGCAAGCCCTGCGCATTGCGGGCGAAGTGATTACCACGCCTTATTCGTTTGTGGCCACCGCGCATTCCTTGCTGTGGAACGGCTTAAAGCCCGTTTTTGTCGACATTGACCCGCACACGCGCAACCTTGACCCGGCGCGGATTGAAGAAGCCATTACCCCGGCTACCAGCGCCATCATGCCCGTGCATTGCTACGGCATCCCGTGCGATACCGCCGGCATTGAGCGCGTGGCGGACACTTACGGCCTTAAAGTGATTTACGACGCCGCGCACGCTTTTGGCGTCCGGCGTCACGGCAAAAGCATTTTATTAAATGGCGACCTCACCGTGCTAAGTTTCCACGCCACCAAGGTCTACAACACCTTTGAGGGCGGCGCCATCATCTGCCCGGACGCCAAAATCAAACACCGCATCGACTTCCTAAAGAATTTCGGCTTTGCCGACGAGGTGACGGTAGTGGCTCCCGGCATCAACGGCAAAATGAACGAGTTCTCCGCCGCGTTAGGGCTTCTGCAACTCAAACACATCAACGCCGCGCTTGCCGCGCGCAAAGCCATTTTTGAAAAATACCTCGAAAACCTCAAAGACGTGCCCACGCTAGAAACCCTTCATATCCCAGAAGGCGTCACGTGGAACTACGCCTACTGCCCCATCTTTGTAAAACCGGAACACCCCGCCACACGCGACGAACTCTACAACCGGCTCAAAGCGCAAAACATACATCCCCGGCGCTACTTTTATCCGCTCATTTCAGAATTCCCGATGTACCGCGGCCTGCATTCAGCGCGGCGGCGCAACCTGCAAGTTGCCAGCCGCATTTCTGAAGAAGTGCTGTGCTTGCCGATTTTTCCGGGGCTACCTTTGGAAAAGGCCGATGCGATATGCGGCATGTTGACATGACAAAATCAAGCCGTTTCGTGCGCGCGCTCCGCTTCCCAACCTTTGCAGGCAAGCGTCACGGTACGCGGCACAGCCCGTGCGCCAGTGCGGTACTGGCTCACCGTGCGGCGCGACAACCCAATGGCTTCCGCCGCCGCGAGCGACAAGCCGTTCCGGTCCTGCCAGCGGCGGAAAAAAACGGCGTCCGTGCGGCCTTGCTGTTCCAGCGCCATTTCCATTACGCGGTCAGCGTCCAAACCTTCGCCGTTGGGCCATTCAAGGGTATGCCCCCAATCCGCTACAGCGCCTTGCTGGAAAAACGTGCGGTCTTTCAGCGCCGCAAACACTGCAAAACGTTCAGCGAGTCCGGCAAAATCCACCTCAACCGACTGCCCGCCGGCGTAGCTAACCTGCATTTTCATGCCGTCAAGCGGCCCCACGGAAACCAAACGGTTCCTATTCTGTTTTCTCATCGCTCACCTCACGGGCGGGTTATTCATGCGCGCCCATTCCTTGCGGATAACGTGGGCATGAACGGGAGGATGCTCGTTGCCCTGCACACGGATAACCCAGTTCTGCTACGTGTATCTCTTGCCCATATCCCAGAACATAGGGAAATTTTTTCTCTATATCAAGGTGAGCCAACCACGCTTGTCTCTACTCATGAATATGGGGTGCTGGCGTAATAACGGCGTGCGCAAAAAATGGATTCCTTCTACACCGCAGATGAATTGCAATCGCTTGGCCTAAAAGCCTATGGCGAGAATGTCAAGATTAGCCGCAAGGCGTCCCTTTACGGGGCGGGGAACATTGAAATTGGTCATGACGTAAGGATTGACGATTTCTGCATCCTAAGCGGCAAAATCAAACTGTGCCACTACATCCATATCGCGGCGCAATCCCTGCTGTTTGGCGGAAACACGGGCGTCACGATGGAGAATTTCTCCGGGTTGTCCTCCCGCTGCGCCATTTATGCTGAAAGCGACGATTACTCTGGGAATTTCCTAAGCAATGCTGCCTGCCCCGCGCAATACCGCTCAATTCAGCAAGGGAAGGTTCTCATCGGACAATATGCCATCATCGGCAGCGGCGTTACGGTATTGCCCGGCGTCAACATCGCCGAAGGCGCCGCCATTGGCGCGATGAGCCTCGTCCTCCGCGACGCGCCGCCCTGGACAATCAACGCGGGTATTCCCTGCCGGGTTATCAAAGCGCGCTCCAAAAAAGCCATTGAACTGGGGCAAACCGTCCTGCAACACCTGACCGGAGAACACTGAACATGCCAAAAATCTCGGTCATCCTCACGTCGCGCAATCATAGGGCGCACATCGGCGAGGCCATTCAAAGCGTACTGAACCAAACATTTTCCGACTTTGAACTCATCATTTGGGACGACGCCTCCACAGATAACTCATGGGACGTCATTAAAAGCTACCCAGACGCCCGGATTAAGGCATTCAGAAACGAAATCCAGCGTTACGGCGTATACGGCGTCAACAAAGCCATCGCCGAAATCGCCACGGGCGAGTACATCGCCATTCATCATTCCGATGATATTTGGGAGCCGGAAAAACTTGAAAAGCAGGTGCGTTTTCTGGAGGGGCATCCCGAATTCGGCGCAGTGTTTTCTTGGGTTAGCGTGATAAACAACGACGGCAAAATACTTGAAAACCATTTGCTGCTTAACTTTTTCGCGCAAGCCAACCGAACCCGGCACGAATGGCTAAGGCATTTTCTTTTTTTCGGCAACGCCCTCTGCCATCCCAGCGTACTCATCCGCCGCCAGTGTTATCAGGATTGCGGCCTATACCGCCTTGGGATGTGGCAACTGCCCGATTTCGACATGTGGACGCGGCTGTGCCTGAAATATGAAATCCACGTCCTGCCCGAACCGCTGGTGCGCTTCCGCTGGCACGGCGACGGTTCAAACTCCAGCGCGCCCAATACCCTAAA
>JAIRPB010000132.1 GCA_031257305.1 Azoarcus sp. | reverse complement strand
CAATGAACCCAACCATCCGTGACCGCCTTGACCGCCTTGTTGACCGCCTCAACGAGCTTGACCGCGAACTAGGCCGGGAAGAAGCCACGCACGACATGAACCGTTTCCGCGAACTCTCGCGTGAGCGTGCCGAAATTGAACCCGTTGTCGCCCTCTACCGGGATTTGCGCCAAGCCGAAGCGGACTGCGCCACCGCCCGCGAATTGCTTGAGGACCCCGAAATGCGCGAACTGGGCGAAAGCGAACTGGTGAAAGGCGAGCAACGCTGTGCTGAACTTAAAGAGAGCCTGCAACGCGCCCTGCTGCCCCGCGACCCTAACGATGGGCGCAATCTTTTTCTTGAAATCCGTGCGGGCACGGGCGGCGAAGAAGCGGCCCTTTTTGCCGCCGACTTGCTGCGCCTTTACACCCGCTTTGCCGAACGCCAGCGATGGCGGGTTGAAATCATCACCGCTAACGAGTCCGACTTGGGCGGCTACCGCGAAGTTATTACCCGGATTATCGGAGCCGGGGCTTGGCCGCGCCTCAAATTTGAGTCCGGCGGGCACCGTGTGCAGCGTGTCCCTTTAACCGAAACCCAAGGCCGCATCCACACTTCAGCCTGCACCGTTGCCGTAATGCCCGAAGCCGACGAACTGGAAGCCCTCCAAATTAACCCGGCCGACTTGCGCGTTGACACCTTCCGCGCTTCCGGCGCGGGCGGGCAGCACATTAACAAAACCGATTCCGCCGTGCGCCTGACCCACCTGCCCACGGGCCTAGTTGTTGAATGCCAGGCCGAACGCAGCCAGCACAGCAACAAAGCCCGCGCAATGGCGGTGCTGGCCGCACGGCTAAACGATATGCGCATGCGGGAGCGCCAAGCGGCAGAAGCCGCTACCCGGCGGGGGCTTATCGGCAGCGGCGACCGTTCCGAACGCATCCGTACTTACAACTTCCCGCAAGGCCGGATTACGGACCACCGTATCAATCTCACCCTTTACCGGCTTGACGCCGTCATGGACGGCGACCTCAATGAGATTATCGACGCCCTCACGCTTGAGCATCAGTCTGAACAGCTTGCGATGCTTGCGGAAGAAACGTGAACACGCCGCCCGCAGAAACCCGCATCGCCGATGCACTGGCTTGGGCACGCAAACGCATCCCGCCGAATGAAGCCCGCCTGCTGCTGCGGCATGTCTGCCGCTGTCCCGATACCCGTCTTGCCGCATGGCCAGAAGAAATTCTGCCCGCCGCCCAATGGGAAGCCTTTCAGCGCCTTATTGCCCGCCGCACGGAAGGTGAGCCTGTCGCTTACCTCACGGGCGAGCGCGAATTTTACGGACGCTCCTTTCTCGTCACTCCCGCCGTGCTCATTCCCCGACCTGAAACTGAATTGATTGTTGAACTGGCCGTTGCCCACTTCGCCGCCCTGCCCTATTCCAGAGTGCTTGACCTAGGCACCGGTTCTGGCGCGCTGGCCGTCACGCTGGCGCTTGAACTCGAGCACCCCAAAGTTACCGCCGTCGACGCCTCCCGCAGCGCCCTATCCGTAGCCAGCACCAATGCCATACGGCTAGGCACGAGAGTCTCGTTTCTTTGGAGCGACTGGTACTCCGCGCTCAAACGCGAAGAACGTTTTGACCTCATCGTTGCCAACCCGCCCTACATCGCCGAAAACGACCCCCATCTCATCCAAGGCGATTTGCGTTTTGAGCCGCTCGTCGCGCTTGCGTCAGGCAAAGATGGCTTACGCAGCATCACCGCCATCACGGCAGGCGCGGGGCGCTATCTCAACGACGGCGGCTGGCTTTTCATAGAACACGGCTACAACCAATCCGCCACCGTGCGCGGCCTGCTTGCCGACGCGGGTTTTGCCGACATTACCTCATGGCAAGACTTAGCCGACATCGAGCGGGTCTCCGGCGGCCGCTGGACAGGATAAGCCCCCCAAAAATTGCCATAAAACCCGCACTCCGGTATAGTGCGCCCCTTCCAAGCCGCTGTAGCTCAGTTGGTAGAGCAGCGCATTCGTAATGCGAAGGTCGACAGTTCGAGTCCGTCCAGCGGCAGAAACAAAAAAAACAAGAAACCACTATCTATCACAACCTACCACTATACTAATAAAATCAGTGCGTTAGAAGATGTCTTGTATGTTTTTTTGCTTGGCCTAGCATTGCGTACTGACACATCATTTAGTGACACAGCATTCTCCTTTGTCATATTCACCATCAAAAACCGTCTGATGTTATTGAACGGTATTGTTCGTTATTAGACAACAAAAAAGCCAAAACCCCGGATTTATAAGGAGGTTTTGGCTTTTTTGTACGTTATTAAACTTCAAAATGGTCGGGGAAAGAGGATTCGAACCTCCGGCCCCTGCGTCCCGAACGCAGTGCTCTACCAGGCTGAGCTATTCCCCGAAAGACCGCTCCCAATCCAAAATCTACCGATTAGAAGTGTCTCGAAACCGCAAAGGGAGGCAATTCTAGCAAGGCATCCTTGAAAAGGGAAGCTGGAAGTGGCTGTAGGGCCTGAATGGCGAGGTCGGCTTCTGCCCTTGCGTGGTTGCGGGCGGCTTCTAGCGCGTGGGTGGCTTGGATGGTTTCCAGCACGGAGGCGAAATCTTCCCGCCCGCCGCTTTCTATGGCACGGCGTACCCGCGCAATTTGTTCGGGCGTCCCGTGCTGCATGGCATGGATGAGCGGCAGGGTGGGTTTGCCTTCCGCGAGGTCGTCTCCGAGATGTTTTCCGGTCTCGGCTTCGTCTGCGGAGTAATCGAGTACGTCGTCGATGATTTGGAAGGCTGTGCCAAGGTGCATGCCGTAGTCAGCCATTGCTTGTTCAATCTCCGGGGCGGCTTTGGCAAGGACAGCGCCTAGACGGGCGGCGGCTTCAAAGAGCTTGGCGGTTTTGCAGCGGATAACCTGCAAGTAGCCTTCTAGGGTTACGTCGGCATCGTGGCAGTTGAGCAGTTGCAGCACTTCGCCTTCGGCGATGATGTTGGTGGCTTCGGCCAATATCTGCATCACGCGCATGTCGTCGACGCTGACCATCATTTGGAAGGCGCGGGAGTACAGAAAATCACCGACGAGCACGGAGGCAGCATTGCCAAATAGGGCGTTGGCGGTTTTGTTGCCCCGGCGAAGTTCGGATTCATCAACTACATCGTCGTGCAGCAACGTGGAGGTATGAATGAATTCGACCACGGCGGCGAGTTCATAGTGATTGCGCCCTTTGTAGCCGAGGGCGTTGGCAACAAAGAGCATGAGCGCGGGGCGCAGGCGCTTGCCGCCGCTGTGGATGATGTATTCGGCAACTTGGCGGATGAGGACGACTTCCGAATAAAGCCGCTCGCGGATGAGGGCATCAACCGCCTGCATGTCGGCGGCAATAGGCGCAAATAGTTCCAATGCGGGCAAGATGGCGGCTCACAGAAATAGGGCAATGAATGCTACGCAGACAGTTCGGGCGGGTCAATGCGGCACAGCATTAAAAACGGCCAGAGGGGATGTTTTCCCTTGGCCGTCTAAAGGCTATGTGGCGCGGTTTTCCGCGCCTTTTCTTGGTCTAGGACATTTTATTTGCCAGAGGATAGGCGCTTGGCGGCGGTATCGAGTGCATCTTTGGTGCTCTTGCGGTCAGCCCATACGCCGGCTAGCTCGCTTTCGATAATGCTACGGGCTGAGTCGCGTTCAAGCACGGGCTGTACCGCAGAACTACCCGAAACCGGCTTGTTAATCAGTTGCCCGATAGCAACCTTGTTGCCTTCCAGTTCATTACCAAGCAACTGGCTGTCCGTCGCAAAAATGCCGGCTCTGTTCAAAGGCAGATAACCGGTTTCACGTTGCCAGCCCACTTGGTTATCCGGGGTTAGCCAGAAATCCACGAACTTAGCCACCACTTTGTATTCAGGCGACTTTTTGCCTGCGGAAACCCACAGTGAGGCACCGTCGGCCAGCGTATTTTGCGGGGCGCCGGGGATGTCGGCGATATAGGGCAGACGGGTAACGCCCACGTCTAGGCCGCTTTTTTGTTGGAAATAAGCCCAGCTATCGGAGGGTCCGATATACAGGGCACATTCGCCCTTCGCAAAACGCTCTTCGCCTTCAGTGGTGCTTTCAAAAATCTTCAGCAGGTCAGCACGGTACAGGCTGGCCACCTGGGAGAGATACCGGACACGGGTTATATCGTTGAATACAACCTGTTTGCCCTTGGCGGCCGGGAGATTGCTCCAAGCAGAAACGTTCTCGATGAGAACCCGTGCGGGTTCGGAAAGCGACACTACGCATCTGGAGGTGCTAGAGAGTTTGTTGGCCGCATTCGTTACATCTGCCCAAGTCGAGAGGGAAGAAGCCTCCACCCCGCCGCGCTTGAGGGCGGCACGGTTGAAAAAGAGCACCGGCGTATTCAGCCCTACTGGCAATGCCAGCAGTTGCCCGTTACCACTCACGGGCTTACGAGTCACCATTGCGGCGGGTTTAACGGTTTTTAGCGCCACGCCCGCTTCTTTCATGAGCGCAAACAACGGTTTATAACGCGGCTTGCCTAAAAGAAAAGCCTCTTGGTCCGCGCCGTCGAGAATCAGCAGATGCGGGGTTTGAGGGGCGCGCCAGTCGTTCTCGACCAAAACAACAGGGACGGGGCTTTGGGCATTGAAACGTTCAACGAGGCTTTGAAGTGCCTTAGCCCGCGTTGGCGGCAATTTATGGAACAACTCAATTTGCGTGACCTGCACGGGTTTTTCGGCTTTGGCCGCCGGTGCGGATTTCGCTTTTTTGGCCGGCGCGGCCATCGACATCGCCGAGAGGGAGAACATGACAGCGCCAATGGCGCAAACCAAACTACGGCGGCTAATATTACGGAACGTTGTACCCATGAGTATCCTCGTGAAATTCACAAAAAAGGAGGGATGATTATAGTCGGCTAAAGAAACACGAGACATAAAATTCACATCGAATGCCAATTTTGTATCCCATTTATGCCTATCTGTGACCTATGCTCAAAAACATGTCGACAAACCGGAATTTTTCATCAAGTTTTTTTTGTTGTTGCCGATAACCAGTAGGGCTAACTCTTGTTCCCCTTTCCGATAATGCGCAAAACCGCTTGCCTCGCTCTCACCGTTTTAGTGCCATTTTTAGGGGCCTGCGACCGGCTTGCCGACATGCTTGACATCCCGGACCCCGTCAAGGAGCAAGCCAATGCCGAGGCAATAGGCAGCGCATGCCGCCAAACGGGACGGTCTATTGAAGATTGCTACACGCTCAATCCCAACGCGCAGAAAGCCGCTGTTTTCTCGGGCTGGAAGTCCATGAACGACTATATGCAGGAGCACAGCCTAAAAGAGGTGCCTTCTGTTATCCCGCGTCCCGAACCCGCGCCGCCCACGCCCGCCACGGCTCCTCCCGCCGCAGTTCCTCCCGCAGCCCCGCCCGCGCTCCCGTCGGCATTCATCCTCCCAGAACCGCCCGCTGCGGCAAATGTGCCGCCCTCCAAGGGCGCTGCGCATTGAGCCTGCGTTAAGCGCAATCCCCGCGTTTGTTGTTATAAGGCGGGCAACGCGGCCCAAAAAAATTCCAAAGCCTTAAAACAGCGATTCTCACCCCGCGTCTTTAGCATTTATTTATATGCTCTCAAAACACTGTTTTCCCCAACAAAACCGGGGCTGTGTATAATACTTGTTTTGCCTAGGGCTTTATCGCCTTCAGCTGATACCCGCTGCCATGAGCTTTGCCGAACTCGGTCTTATCCCAGAACTACTTCAGGCCGTTGCCGACGCGGGGTATACCGAACCTACCCCCATCCAGCAGCAAGCTATTCCCGTCATCCTGAGCGGGCTAGATGTCATGGGGGGCGCACAAACCGGCACGGGCAAAACGGCGGGTTTCACCCTGCCGCTGTTGCAGCGCCTCGCCCGCCACGCCAATACTAGCGCCTCACCCGCAAGGCATCCGGTCCGGGCGCTTATTCTTGCCCCAACGCGAGAATTGGCAATGCAAGTATTTGAATCCGTTGCGGGCTATGGTTGCCATCTCAATCTGCGGGCTGTCTGCATTTATGGCGGCGTGGATATGAACGCGCAAATCCAAGAATTACGGCGCGGCGCGGAAATCGTAATTGCTACGCCGGGCCGGCTCCTCGACCATGTCCAGCAAAAAACTGTTCATTTCTCCCAAGTGGAGGTGCTCGTTCTGGATGAGGCAGACAGAATGCTGGATATGGGTTTTATCCCAGACATCCGCCGCATTTTGGAACTGCTGCCCACCCAGCGGCAGAGCCTGCTTTTTTCCGCCACTTTTTCGGAAGAAATCCGCAAGCTCGCCGACCGGATGCTAAAAAACCCAAAGCTCATCGAAGTCGCCCGCCGCAACACCGTTTCAGAAACCATCACCCACATTGTGCATCCGGTCAGCGCGGGGATGAAACGCAACTTGCTTGCCTTTTTGCTGCGCAACCAGCCTGACATGCAGGTGCTCGTTTTTGTCGACACCAAAATCGGCTGTAGCCGCCTGTCCCACTTTCTAACCCGCAATGACGTTTCCGCCGATGCCATCCACGGGGACAAAACCCAGCAACAGCGCACTGAAACGCTGGACGCTTTCAAAGAAGGCCGTCTGCGCGTACTGGTTGCAACCGATGTGGCCGCACGCGGGTTAGACATCGACGATTTGCCCTGCGTTATCAATTACGAGTTGCCGCACACCGCCGAGGATTACATCCACCGCATCGGGCGCACGGGCCGGGCCGGAAACAAGGGGCGCGCCGTATCGCTAGTTAGCCCAGAAGAAAAGCACTGGCTGGCGGAAATCCAAAAGCTCATTAAATTTGACATCCCGCTTGAACCCGTTCCCGGCTTTGAGCCGGAAACGCCAGAACACGCGCACGGGCACGGCCGGCATCACGCAGAAACCCATGCCGGCCGTCCAAGCACCAGCAGCAAAGCGGCGAAACGTACCCCGCGCCCATCCCGTGCCGCCGCTACGCCTAAAATTGCCGCTGACGGTTTCGATTTCTCAAAACCCTACGAACCCTCTTCAGCCAAGGCCATCCTTCAAACCACGCCGCACGACCGGACGCCCTTCAAGCCCCAACGCCCGCTTGCCGCGCTGCTTGGCGGGCTGGGCAAAAAATAAATCTTTGGCCTTATTGAGATACCTATGTCCGCCCTATCCGCTACCGCCGCACCCGCGCTAAAAGCCGAAATCCTCGCAGAAGCCCTGCCCTACATCCGCCGTTTTACGGACAAAACCATTGTCGTCAAGTACGGCGGCAACGCGATGACCGAGCCGCGCCTCAAAGATTGCTTTGCCCGCGACGTGGTACTTCTCAAGCTCGTGGGCCTCAATCCCGTGGTCGTGCATGGCGGCGGCCCCCAGATTGAAAACCTGCTGGCGAGAGTCGGCAAAAAAGGCGAATTCGTCCAAGGCATGCGCGTCACCGATGCCGAAACGATGGAAGTCGTTGAAATGGTGCTCGGCGGGCAAGTTAACAAAGAAATCGTTAACCTCATTAACCAGAACGGCGGCAAGGCCATTGGGCTTACCGGCAAAGACGCTAATTTCATCCGTGCCCGTAAGTTGCTAATCCAGAAAAAAGACGCACCTTTGGGAGATGTTATCGACATCGGGCAGGTGGGCGAAATTACCCAGATTGACCCTAGCCCAATCTCGTTGCTGGACCAGGCTGATTTCATCCCGGTTATCGCGCCTATCGGCGTGGGCGAGTCGGGCGAAACCTATAACATCAACGCCGATGTCGTGGCAGGCAAACTCGCCGAAGTGCTCAAGGCTGAAAAGCTCGTGCTTCTTACCAATACCCCCGGCGTACTCGACAAAGCAGGCAACCTGCTCACGGGCATCACGCCGCGCCAGATTGATGAGATGGTTGAAGACGGCACGCTCTCTGGCGGCATGTTGCCCAAAATTTCTTCCGCGCTGGATGCCGCACGTAACGGCGTGAAGTCGGTCCACATCATCGACGGGCGGGTGGAACACTGCTTGCTGCTGGAAATCCTGACCGATCATGGGGTTGGGACGATGATAAAAAGCAAGTAGGCGCACGCTTCACGCCAGAAAAACCAAGCGCCCCGGCACTATCCCGCGCTTTCTGTGCTTTTTTGCCCAAAACTAATGACAACACACTGACAAAAGCATCACGGTTGTGATGTTGCTACGCGCCTTGACCGAAAGGCTTCCACTTATAATCGGCCATAGCATCCCTATCAGAACAGAGAACAGTACGGGCAACGTTGGGTGAGTCATGGTATATCATACTGAAAAGACACTCAATTTTAAGGTATCCCTGTTTTTCATCTTTGTATCCATCATTTTGGTAGGCGTTTTGACGGGTATTACTTTTTATGCTTTCAGAATATTTTCCGTCAACACAGCAACTGAACACCTCCGCACGGCGGCAGAAATTGTCCGGGTACATCTAACCGAATCAATGATTACGGGCATTATCGACCAGCGGCAAAGTTTTTTGAAACGGCTGGCGGAAGTTCAAAACCTTAAATCTGTTCGCGTTATTCGTTCTCCTATTATTGATTCACAATTTGGCGATGAGCGTAAAGGGGAATTTCTGCCTGATAAAATTGAAAGCCAGGTTCTAGAAACAGGGCAACCAGCATTTGAAGTTATCGAAGAAAACGGCGAAGCTATTTTTCGTGGCACCATCCCCTATGTTGCCAGCAACGAAGGCATTCCAAACTGTTTGCAATGCCATGCTGCCAAATCTGGCGATGTATTAGGGGCCGTTACGATGACCATGTCGGTCACTGGCATGCGGCACAATGGGCTTATTACTGCGGCGAATATCATCGGGGTTGTAATTATCGCCATACTCGTGCTGTTCGTGCTTTTGTACTATTTGTTGCTCCCTATCTCAGACACCGCCAGAGCCATCAAATACGCCGTCAAAGATGCCATTGAAGGTAATTTTAGAAATGAGATTGCAAAAAAAACCAATGACGAAATAGGCCAAATTGCAAGCGATATAAGCCGTTTGCTTAAATTCCTCAATGACGGCCTTAATAAAATGAATGAATACATTTCACATTTAATTCATCGTAGACAAAATCAAAATGAGAACATATTGCTATTTACCATTGACATGGTAAAAAACCTTACGCAGCTTTCACAATATAAGGCTTCAATTGAAGAGGACGATTCAAAGCATGAAGTCTATTGCCGGCTCATCACCACACTAAATAACCGTTTCTTCTTAGGGAAATGTGACTTTTCTATTTATGAAGTGTCAGACGAGGGCAACGAGCTTCGTCCGATTCTCTTTGATGAAAAAGAAGATATGCCTTGCCGCTGGTGTCAAAAGAAAATTCTAACCGACCCCCAGAATTGCCGCGTTTTTCACACCGGCCATATGATAAACAGCGTCATCCTGCCCGATGTTTGCCGCAGCTTCAAACCAGAAGGTACGCCCGATACCCAAGCGGACGAAGATGGGGACGAAGACATTCTCGCCCATCGCCAACAGCTTGAACGCGCACAAATCCAACAACGTTTGCGCAGAATTATCCAAGGGCAGCGATTGGTATCGCAGTCGAACCAACCAGCAGACAACGAAGCCAGCGGTCCAGAACTCCACTACACCCTGTGTCTGCCCATCCGCAAGTCTGGTACGGCAGTAGGCGGCATCATCCAACTCGTCATCGAAGAAAAGGACAAAGAACGTGCGTTGGCGGCCCTTCCCTACATCGAGTCCTACATTAACGACACGGCCCCAGTGATAGAAGTGCGCCGTCTCATGGAAACCCTGCGGGACTCTACCTTGCGCGATGCGTTAACTGGCCTCAATAACCGGCGCTTCCTTGAAGAATATATCGACACGCTCACTGCCAGTACGCGCCGGAAACAAACGCACATCGCCATCATGATGCTCGACCTCGACCACTTCAAGATAATTAACGATACCTATGGGCATGATGCCGGTGACACGGTTCTAAAGGCACTGGCCGGAGTCATCAAGTCGTCCGTGCGAGCCTCGGATATTGTCGTCCGCTACGGCGGCGAAGAATTTATGGCAATCTTGCAAGACACCACAAGCACTTATGCAGTCGGCGTGGCAGAGAAAATCCGCATCGCTGTAGAAATGATGCAGATTCCGCATAACGGAATCATCCTGCAAAGAACCATTTCCATCGGCGTGGCTGATTTTCCGGGCGACAGCCACACTTTCTGGCAGACGGTCAAATACGCCGACGTTGCCCTTTACAACGCCAAAGAATCAGGCCGTAACCGCGTCGTGCATTTCACACACGAGATGTGGAAAGACAAATCTTATTAACACCTATAAAAAAACCCGGCCCCGTTTCCGAAGCCGGGCGCATGGCACAACAAAAAATTTAGACGCGCTCCGAATGCACGGGCAATTCGTTACCTTCACCCACAACATCATCGTCGTCGTCGTCGTAATCCTCGTCGTCCAATTCGTCGTCATGCTCTGGACTCAGCCGGACGTTTTTGGCAACGATGCCTTTTTCGCCGCGTGCCGTCACAAACAGCACCTTGTCGTCATAACGCAAGTCATCAATGCTGATGTCGGTCAAATCGCTGGCGTGGAAAAAATAATTGTCAGTTCCCGATGCTGGCTTGATGAAGCCATACCCTTTGCCCGCAATAAGGTTGACGATAGTTCCTTGGCATTCAACGCCTTCAACAAACCCCTCCGGCAATGTGCGTGAACCGTAATCGCGGTGGGGTGTACGCCAATCCCACTCATTTTGGGTACTTTGCTGCAAAAACAGGCTGTCAATGAGCGGGTCATGCCGGCGGCCGCGATCATCAATCAGAGGCTTCATCAGCACCGGATAATTCACGCGGTCAATGAGACCAGTCGATACCTGGGTCCGCATCATCCGCCCGTCTTCACGTTCGTATTCAAATTCCCATCCCAAAAGCATCACCCGGGCGCCAAGGGTATTGAGCTTACGCACAAGCGGCACAAAGTCGCCGTCGCCGGTGATGAGGACACAAACATCGTAATTCTTGAGGCTGGTCATCTCATAGGCTTCGAGCGCCAGCCAAACATCAATACGTTTTTCCTCAAAGGAACCGTCTGGGCGAAACGCCAGATGCTGTTGGAACAGCGCGATGTCAGCACGGGTCAGGGCATCTTCAAAAACGCGGTCAGAAAACAACCTATCCTGTTCCGACGCCTGCTGCGCGGTCAGCCGTCCTTGGAAATATGCAGCATCTACAATTTGGCAACGGCTAGGCGCAATGCCTTCCCGCTGCGCTACCTCGGAGATGATGAAATCATGTACGCCCCGGAACGACAGGCGCGCCCGCCGTTCGTGTTGGTACAGGTAATAGCTGCTGACCTTAAAAAAGTAAGCGCCATCGTAGAACACCGCAATACGGCAAATGTCTTTCTCTCGCATTTGTTTTTCCTACCTAAAAAAAACTACATGTACCGGAACGGGGAAAAGACCCCGGTCACGGCAAACTCTCTCAACTCCTCCGCCCGCCGAAACGGCGACTCGGGAATCCTCCTTCAAACACGCCGCCAGCTTGTTCCCTGCGGGCCGTCCTCAAGAACAATACCCACGGAAAGAAGCTCTGTGCGCAAACGGTCTGCTTCTGCAAAATCGCGCGCTTTCCTAGCCGCTTCGCGGGCAACAACACGCGCTTCAATTGCAGCGACATCCATTTCCCCCCCTTTGTTCCCGGAACGGGACTGGAGAAACTCGTCGGTTTCACGCCCAAGCAACCCCAGCACCTGTGCCAGCGCACGAATCTGTCCTGCTAAGCGGACATCCCCGCTACGGTTGGCTTCATTCGTCAAATCAAAGAGCACCGCCAACGCATCGGCGGTATTGAAGTCTTCGTCCATTGCTGTACGAAAACGTTCCCCCCATTTGCTTGACCAGTCGACTTGCGGCATATCGCTAGGCGAAACCGCCTTGGCCGCAACATACAACCGCGTCAGCGCCTGACGGGCATCATCAAGGTGGACGCCAGAATAATTGAGCGGACTGCGATAGTGGGCACGAAGAATGAAAAAACGGACGACTTCTGGGTCATACAAGCCAACTACGTCACGAATCGTTGCAAAATTTCCGAGCGATTTCGACATTTTTTCATCGTCGACGCGCACAAACCCGTTGTGCATCCAGTAATTAACAAAGCGGCAACCATGAGCGCCTTCGGACTGGGCGATTTCGTTTTCATGATGGGGAAACTGGAGATCTTGCCCGCCGCCGTGAATATCGAAATGCTCTCCGAGCAATTTTGAACTCATCGCCGAGCACTCAATATGCCAGCCGGGGCGGCCGCGCCCCCAAGGCGAATCCCATTTCACCTCTTCCGGCTCGTCAGCCTTCGCCTGTTTCCAGAGCACGAAATCTAGCGGGTCGTTTTTATCATCGACAATGCCAACCCGCTCGCCGGCACGCAATTCATCCACGGACTTGCCCGATAGATGGCCATAATCCTGAAACCGGCGCACCGGATAGCACACATCGCCATTCGCGGCGGCATAAGCAAGCCCTTTCTCTTCAAGCGCCGCAATCATGCCCTGCATCTCGGCGATGTAGTCAGTGGCTCTTGGCTCAAAATCGGGGCGCAAAACCCCAAGCGCGTCAGCATCCTCGTGCATCGCAGCAATAAACCGGTCAGTCAGGGCACGGACCGGTTCGCCGTTTTCCAACGACCTGCGGATGATTTTGTCGTCAATGTCTGTGATATTGCGAACATAACGGACTTCATAGCCGCTTGCCCGCAACCAACGCACCACCATATCAAACACCACCATCACGCGGGCATGGCCGAGGTGGCAATAGTCGTAAACCGTCATACCACAGACATAAACCCCGGCCTTGCCGGGGTTTATGGGACGAAACACTTCTTTCTTGCGACTAAACGAGTTATAAATCGTGAGCATGCCGATTCTGGGGGAAATACGCCACAAGGCGGGCGCAGGTCAGTATTTTGTTTTGAGTGTATAGGACTTGTTGCTAGAATCCTGCGATTCGGTCTGTCCGAGAAAAAAGGGAGTATAGCATGTGCTTTTCTTTGCTCCGACAGTCCTTGCTTTTCGCAAATTTTTAGTTTTTTGGAGCTTTCATGGTTCAACGACTCCTTGCTTCCCTAGCACTTAGCCTTTGCGCCGCCGCCGCCCAAGCCGCAGGCCCGTTGGTAGAACTCAAAACCAGCCTTGGCAACATCGTGCTCGAACTCAACCCCGAACAAGCCCCTAAAACGGTAGACAACTTCTTGCAGTACGTTCAGAGCGGCTACTACAACGGCACAATTTTTCACCGCGTCATTGACAGTTTCATGATTCAAGGCGGCGGCATAGATGCCTCATTCAAAGAGAAAAGAACCCGCGCCCCCATCGAAAACGAGGCTTCCAACGGGCTTAGCAACGATACGGGAACCATTGCGATGGCCCGCACGAGCGACCCAGATTCAGCCACCGCCCAGTTTTTCATCAACGTGAAAAACAACGCCTTCCTCAATTATCAGGGCGCCGATAACCGGGGCTACGCCGTATTCGGCAAAGTCATCAGCGGGATGGATGTCGTGCGGAAAATCGAAAAACTGCCCACACAAACCAAGGGAATGTACGCCAACGTCCCGGTTGAGCCTCCTATCATCGAATCGGCCCGCGTCATCGAAGCCCCTCCCGAAAAAGCGCAGGCCTCTGCCCCGGCACCACTCCGAACGCCTAAAAAACCGACGCCCACTCCCCCCAAATCGCGTAAAGCAAACAACCCTTAAAGGACAAAAATTGGCTGTTAAATTCCACACCAACCTCGGTGACATCACCATCGAACTCGACGCCGACAAAGCGCCGGTCACGGTCGAAAATTTTCTGGCCTATGTCAGTGACGGCCATTACGACAACACAATCTTCCACCGTGTCATCGACGGCTTCATGATTCAAGGCGGCGGTTTCGCCCCGGGCATGAAAGAGAAGCAAACACGTGATGCCATCAAAAACGAGGCAGGCAACGGGCTAAAGAACGAACGCGGAACCATTGCGATGGCGCGCACGAGCGACCCCCACTCTGCCACCGCGCAGTTTTTCATCAACGTAGCCAACAACGATTTTCTCGATTACACCGCCCCCAACCAAAGCGGCTGGGGTTATTGCGTCTTTGGCCGCGTCAGCGACGGCCTAGACGTTGTCGACAAAATCCGCAAGACCGCTACCGGAAACAAAGGCTTTCATCAGGATGTTCCCAACGAAGATGTCATTATTGAACGCGCAGAAATCATCTGACTCCCCTTCCGGCCCCAGTTCTGTTTCGTTGCAAGTCTCGGACGCCAGCGTTAAGCCAGAACTACCGTTCTTGTTCATCGCCGACCTGCACCTAGCCGAAAAATGCCCGGAAACCGTTGCCAGTTTCCTTGGCTTTCTTTCTGGGCCGGCACGGCAAGCGCGCAGCGTTTTCATCCTCGGCGACCTGTTTGAATACTGGGCGGGCGACGACGATGCCGGGTCGGCATTCAACCAAACCCTATGCAGTGCCATACAAGAAACCGTCGCCGCCGGAACTGCCATCTTTTTCATGGTCGGCAACCGGGACGTTCTCGCCGGGGAAGGTTTCGCACGCGCCAGCGGGGCACAAATTATCAACGATGCCACGCTGCTACGAATCGGCGAGCGGGCACTGCTACTCTCCCACGGTGACGCGCTATGCACCGATGACCGTGAATATCAGGCTTTCCGCCTCCAAGCACGCGACAAAAAACAGCAGGCTATGTTCCTTGCACAGCCCCTAGCGATTCGCAAGGCATTTCTTAATAAAGCACGCGACCAGAGCGAAACGGCCAAGCGCGACAAACGCATGGAAATCATGGATGTCAACGCCGACGCCGTCACCAACCTATTACGTGCAAATAACTACCCCACGCTCGTTCACGGCCACACGCACCGCCCGGCACGTCACACCTACCTCATCGACGGCCACCGCTGCGAACGCTACGTGCTTCCCGACTGGCACGACCGCGCCGTCTGGTTATCGTTCGACGGCGTGGAATTTACCGCATGTTCTGATTGCGAAGGGCTATAGATACCCTCTCCTCCGACCAAGCGTTTTTTCAAAAAATCTGGCTGATTTACCCTCTCCCCTCGTGGGAGAGTGTGGTGCGCAACACCGAGAATGGGGTAAGTTTGAAACCCGACATTACAATGCGCAAAAAGCCGAACAGCGAATAAACGCAAATACCCCCAAAAAATAGTATTCATTCGCGGTTCTTGTGCTGTCATGCCACGACGGATGGTTTCAGAAAAAGGCAAATGAGCGGATGGGGTCGCCCAAGATGGTTTAATCGTCGCGCCAGCGGTGCCTTCTTCTGAACTCCCAAGGCGGCTCCTGCGAGAAGGGATTTGACCAAAGCCCTTGGCCTGACGTGCGGGCTTCAAATTCTAAATATCGCAATTCCGCGCTGCGCGAATGCTGGCGATACCAC
>JAIRPB010000105.1 GCA_031257305.1 Azoarcus sp. | reverse complement strand
CTATGAACCACCCCATCCCCCCTCTTCACCCGGTTGCTAACCCGTTTGCTTATCACGGTATTGATACCCGCGATGCTGGCGAATATCTGGCGGCGCTTGATGCGCTGCGTTGGGCGAAGTTGCAAAAGCAGATTCGCTATGTGTGGAATAACCAAGATTATTACCGCCAGCGTTTTATTGAGGCGGGCGTGCATTCCCCGGATGAAATTCGCTCGCTGGCGGATTTCCGCCGTCTGCCCGCTTTTATTGATAAGGCGCGGCATCGTGATTCGCAGGATGAATCGCTTAAACGTTACGGGCATTCGCTGGGATTGCATCTCACTGCTTCGCTTGAAAACGCAATACATCTGGCCGCTACTTCTGGCACAACGGGTACGCCTACGTTTTATGTGTTTTCGCGCAAAGATTTAGACATCACCTGCAAAGTGCTTGGGCGGGTTTTCCGGGTGGCGGGGATCCGTCCCGGCGATACTACTTTTCATGCTTGCGGGCTTTCGCTTTGGCTGGCCGGCATTACTTTTATTCAGGCGTTGGAGGCGTATGGCGCACGGCCTGTGGCAGTAGGGGCGGAAGGCGGTATCCCGAAAATCTTGCGGTATATCGAAATAACCCGTCCCCGCGCGTTGTTTGCGACCCCTTCGATGGTCAACCAGTTGATTGAGCGCGCGCCAGATGAAATCGGCCAACCCGTGGGGGCGCTGGGCATCCAGATTATTGTTGTTTGTGGCGAGCCGGGCGGCAGCCAGCCGGTTTTCCGTGCGCGGGTGCGCGAACATTTTGGCGCACAAGTTTTTGATATGACGGGCGGCGCATGGTCTAACGCCAGCGTTACCTGCGATTCCGTAGATGCCCACGGGATGCACTATATGGCAGAGGACTATTGCTTCCGCTATGACCTTATCGACCCGGAAACCAAACAGCCGCTTGAAATACGTGACGGCGCGGTGGGCGAGGCTATCCACACGGCGCTGGAATGGGAAGCCGCGCCCGCGTTCCGCAACGCCACGGGCGATATTCTGCGCATCCATGTAGGCGAGTGCCCCGGTTGCGGGCATTTCGGCACAAGAATGGAAATTATCGGGCGGGCTGATGACATGCTGATGGTGAAAGGCGTCAAGGTGTATCCCGCCGCTATCCAAAAAGTGGTTCACCAATTTTTGCCCCAGCTCTCTGGCGAGTTGCGAATCAAACTCGACGCCCCGCCGCCCAAAGTCAATCCGCCGCTCCGTCTGGTAGTTGAAGCGGGCGCGGAGACGCCCGAGTCACAATGGCCGGCATTGGCGCAATCCCTCACGCAACGGGTCAGGGAACTGCTGGCATTGCGCCCCGCCGTGACTGTGCTCCCTTTTGGCCATCTGCCTAGAACCGGGGCCAAAACAAAATTGATAGAAGTCGTACAGCCATGACCGCGCCCATTGCTTACATTGCCCGTACCCGCGCTTATTATCTGGCGCTAGGTTATGACAATCCTTATGTCTGGGCACTGCGCCACGATGTCCCATTTATGCCGTTAGATAGGCCGCTGGCGCACACCCGCATCACGTTGGTGACAACCGCCGCGCCGTATCAGCCCGATAAAGGCGAACAAGGCCCCGGTGCGCCGTATAACGCACGGGCAAAATTTTTTCAGGTGTATTCCGGGGATACGCGCCATGACCACGATGTGCGCATTGCCCATGTGGCCATCGACCGCCAACACACCAGCATGGAAGATAGCGGCACATGGTTTCCCCTGCCGCTTATGCGCCGGCTGGCACAGGCAGGGCGTTTTAGGCTTGCGCCGCGTTTTCATGGATTCCCAACAAACCGCAGCCAGCGCCAGACCATCGAGGTTGACGCGCCTGAACTGCTTGCCCGCTGCCAGCAAGAAGAGGTGCGGGCGGCCGTGCTTGTTGCCAACTGCCCCGTGTGTCACCAAAGCCTTGCGCTTGCGGCGCGCCATCTTGAAGCGAACGGCATCAGCACGGTACTCATGGGCTGTGCCCGCGATATTGTTGAACGTTGCGGCGTGCCGCGTTTTTTGTTTTCTGATTTCCCGCTCGGCAACGCGGCGGGGCGGCCGCATGATTTGGCTTCGCAAGAAACAACGCTTGAACTGGCGCTGAGGCTGCTTATCGAAGCCAACGCGCCGCGTACTACTTTGGAATCGCCGCTCATTTGGGCAGAGGCAGAGGACTGGAAACAGGATTACGCTAACCCGGACCGCCTTTCGGCGGAAGAATTTGCCCGTCTGCGTGAAGAAGCGGAAATAGCCAGAATCCAAGCCAAGGCGCTGCGGGACAGCGCGCTCTCTGGCGAACCTGATGACGCTTCCAGCCAAACATCCCCTGTTTGCTGCTGTGCGGTTCGTTAGAAAAACGACATGGCCGGGTGTCGGGCGCTGGCATCCGCTTTTGTCCGGCAACCGTCCCAAAGAGCGGCGCCAAGCCGCCAAACAGCCTAGCCAGTGGCGGGTGTAGGATTCGCCACTCAATAAGGAGACCGCAATGCACACCCTCGCCCGCGCTTCACTTTGTTTGTTTCTGCCGTTCATCGTCCCGCTAACAGGCTGTACGGCGGAAAGTGCTGAAAATCCCGCCGTTGTCATGTACAAAAATGCCGGTTGCGACTGTTGTACAAAATGGGCGCGGCATCTTGAAACAGCGGGCTTCAAAGTGAAAATTGAGGAAGCCGCCAATCTCTACGCCACGCGCAACGCCCTTGGCATACGGGATGAATTCGCATCCTGCCATACCGCGAAAATCGGCAATATCCTTGTTGAAGGCCATGTGCCCGTGGCAGACATCAAGCGTCTGCTGGCAGAACAGGCCAACCCGCAAACAGCACAGCCAAATGTCATTGGCCTAGCCGCCCCCGGCATGCCGCAAGGCTCGCCGGGAATGGAAAGCGCACAACCGGATGATTTCGATACCTTGCTGATTCGCTCGGATGGTTCATCGAGTGTGTACCAGCGGCATTGGGCGGGGAGGAACTGAAAGGCGGACAAGCCTCCGCCGCCAAATCGCACAGATACGGCTTGTAGCCGGAGACGGGAATGTTCTTTTGATTCCGCTATTCCCGGTACGGCTCTACTTTATCGATTTTCATGCGGTATCCTGAAACGCCCATATTTCCCGAATCGGTTTTCTCAACGTAAATGGTTCCATAAACCCAAATGGTGTCCATTGCCCGTATTTCTTTGATGGGTTTTTCGGGTTTGATATAGATAATCTGATTAGCGGGCGGAGGCGGTACATGGATACAGGCTCCGAAATAAGGGACGAGTAAAAAATCTTTGAGTTCTTTTTCATTTTCCCATTCTAGCGGGGCGACGAAGCCGGCTATTTTTATCTGTTGCCCATTGAGTTGTTCGTTAACAGGGGCGTTTTTCCATTCTTCCGCAATTGCTTTAATAATTTTTTCCGCACGGCGGGCGTCGTTATCGGAAAATTGGTTCAGCCCCGATGCTTCAATGGTTTTTTCGGGATTCCATGATTCGGGTATTAAATTGTCCCATTCTGTTTTTTTGTAAGAAACGGGCGGGGCATCCTCGTTTGTGAGTGCGGACGGTGGGGGCGATTCAATTGCCTCTGACGATGTTTCTTTAGAAAGGATATGGGTGCGCGACAGGATGAAACCGACGGCGAAACAGATTGCAAAGAGTAGGGCGTATTTGGTGGTTTTCATAGGGATACCGTTAATCCGTCCGATAAACTCATGCGATAGGCTCGATACGCTGGAATGAGGCCGGCGGCAAGCCCCGCAAGGCAGATGCAAAGCAAAAGCAAGTATTCCCGGATGCTGGGGAGTGACGGGTAAATAAAAATGCCGTAATGATGGCCAATGAGCGGCCCCAGAAACGCGATGAGCAAATATAAAGCAAATAGCCCGGAGACAATGCCCGCCGTGATGAGAATACTGCCTTCCGCAATCATCAATCCCAAAATATCTAGCGGCCTTGCGCCCGCAGAACGCAGAATAGCTAATTCACGCCGCCGTTCTCCCAAGCCGGCAAGGATGGTAGCGGCTAATCCGGCTAATCCGGTTATCGTTACGAGGGCGGAAATAAGCCACAACGCCAGTTCCCCCGTATTAACCATGTCCCATATTTGGTCCATTGCAACGCCGGGCAACACGCCCATCAGAGGTTCGGATTTCCAGTCGTTTATTTCGCGCTGTACGGCAAAAACTTGGCTACGTTTTTTCAAACCCACCAATAAAGCGGTGATACTTTTGGGTTCCAAATTGAACCGCATGACCTGTTCAGGAGAAACGTGCAATCCCGGAATAGGCGCTCCGCCTTGCCAATTAACGTGAATGGCTTCCATCGCATGGAGGCTGATATAAAAAGAACGGTCAACCGGTGTGCCCGTGGGGGCAAGAACGCCGATAACGGTAAAAGGTTTGTCATCATGATTTGTGAGGTTAGAAGTGATATTTCCGTGGCTCAATACAATTTTTTGGTTAACGGAGAGCATGAGTTTTTTAGCGGCTTCAGCTCCCACAACGACATCAAAAAGGGATTCAAACCATTTGCCTGTGGCTAATTCAATCTGTTTTCCGCCCCGAAAACGGTAATGATTAAAAAAAGCATCGGTTGTGGCGACGACGGGATAACCTCGATGAGAATCGCCCAGTGAAATGGGAATTGTCCAAGCGATTTCATTTTTTTTAGCTATTTCAAGGGCGCTTTCCCAACCCATATTATGGGTTGCGCCGCCGAGGTGAAAAATAGCGTATAACATCAATTGAATATTGCCGCCCCGTGCGCCAATCACTAAATCTGTACCCGAAACAGACTGGACAAAACTCTCCCGGATTTGGGTTCTAAGTTTTTCAATACCCAGTAGCAATGTGGTTGAAAGCGCGATGGAAAATACAATGAGTATAAGCGTGGCGCGCCGGTTCCAAGCACTTTTTCTGGCGAGATAAAGTAAATAGCGAAACCGTCTCATGATGCCGCCCCTTCTGTGGCGCTATTTATTTTAGAGAGCGGCATTACGGTTGAAAAATCTTCCGCCAAACTGTGCTCATGGCTCACGAAAAGCAAAAGCGTTCCTGCGGCACGGCATTCTTCCAGTAAAAGCCGCAGAAAAATTTTGCGCCTATCTGCATCAAGAGAGGATGTGGGTTCGTCCGCAATGAGTATGGCAGGATTCCCGATGAGGGCACGGGCGGCGGCGACGCGCTGTTGCTGCCCCACAGAGAGTTTGCTGGCGGGCCTATTCCAAAGCGCGGGGGATAAATCGAGGCGCTCCAGTAATGTTTTGGCCTCCGCTGTTGGGTTTCCGGCTCGCGCGCTGGCACGTTGATGGCGTAAAGGCGAAAAGCGACACGGAATAAGGACATTATCTAAAATAGACAGATAGGGAATTAAATTAAATTGCTGAAAAATAAAGCCGATATGGTTTCCGCGAAATTTATCGCGTTCTGCCCCGCTTAATTCGTTTAGGCAAATGCCGTTGACCGACACAGAACCGGAGGTGGGCAATAGGATGCCAGCAATGAGTCCCAGCAAAGTGCTTTTTCCACTGCCGCTAGGACCGGAAATAAAGACGTGTTCCCCGCTATGCGCCGTGAAGGAAGGAATATTTAATAAAGGCGTTTGCTGGCGGGGCCAGCAAAAAAGCACGTTTTTTAGCGATACGGCGGGATGAGGCTGTGTCACGTTATTCACCTATCGCGGTATCGCCGATGACGGCATCAAAGGGCATGATGCGGGGTCACATCGTTTGCGCGGTTTTAATTTTGCTATCACCAACGGAGAGTATTAGATTGCGGGGTGAGTTCAGCCGCGCCTTGCCCTTTTGGCGTTACCATCTGCACGTTGATTTTTTGGAGATTGGGAAAAGCCCGGAATAAATCTACAGTAAGGCTATTTAATTTTTGCGGGTTACGGCAGGCAAACGTTATTTCTACATCAATATCGCTGTGTTCTTCATGCTGGCTTGCTTCGTGCCCGTGATGGTGTGCTGCGGTGTCCTCAGGGATGTCTGGGGAAAGTAAATCATTGCTGATTGCGTCAGATTCCAAAGAAATTTCAGTGATTTGACATTTAGCGTCAACGGGCAAAAGAAATAGGCTATCTGCTTTGTGCAGGGTGAGCGCCATATTGCGGACTTCTTTTTTTTGCGCGTCGGTGGTGGGTTCATGTTCAAAAGAAAGAAAGCTGGCAAGCGGGGCTTCTAGCTCAATTTCTACCTCTTGGTTTTCCACGGCGAGACTCATTTGCGCTTGGCCATGCACGTGAGCTTCATGGGCGGCGGATGTGAAAGCGGTGAATCCGCAAAAAGCGATGAGCAGTTTCGAGAGGGTTTTCATCAGACATTCTCCAGCGTTGAGAGGTTTTTTAATGGCACAGGGCGTTATGATACAACGCTTTTCAAAGATTTGATTTTTGGATAAACCCCGCCCGCCTAAAAATAACCCAAACTAGCCAGATACCGAACCAAGTGAAATAAAAGGCAAAAACGATGTCGCTTAGAAAATGCCCGCCTTGGCTGATGCGCCCTAGGCCAAAAATTGCGCCCAGCGCGATTGAGGCGAAAGTCCACCTCCGCCGTGCCGCAATGCCGCCAAGAAAACCAAACGCGGCAAAAAAGAATCCCGCCGAGGCGTGCCCGCTTACAAAAGAGCAATTCTTTTTACATTGGTCTGAAGGAAAGAACGCCGGGGTGAACTGGGCTTTTCCGCCAAATTCAGCCACCTGCCACGGGCGGGCACGGCCTATATGGTTTTTTAGGCCCACATCCACAATTAAGCCCGGCGCAATAGCCAGCGCGAGGGCAAGAAAACCCGTTCTAACGCGCCATAGGCGGGCTTTGGGGCCGCGAAGGAATAAACTGCCGATAAACGCGAGGACGGCGCAGACAATAAAGATTTTTGAGAAAACGGGAATGTTCTTGTAAATAGCCAGCACAAAAGCGTTATGGCTGCCTGCAAAGTCTTGGGTTTCCGGGCGGAAAAAAAGGCCGGAAAAAAAGAGGTCGAATTCAGGCCATAAAACAAATACCCCTGCCGCGGCCAGCGCGGAGATTCCTATCACAACAGGCAGGGTGAGCCACGAGGGACACTGTATGGGTTTCATGAAAATACCGTTTAGAAAATGCTTAACAGCCCAAATATTGCGAGGTTTTGTCTGCCGTGGCAATCCAAAAAAGGCCGTTATTGATGTGCGGGCGGCGCGGTTTTGAGCGCGGCCACGACGCCTGCCCGCTTAAACAAAATGACGAAACCCTGTTCTGGCACGTTTTCAAACCAAGTGATAGCAATTTCGCCATCTTCCGGCGGGCGCGTGGGCGTGACGGCATTACGGTAGACGCTAACGCTAGGCGAGTCGGCGATGTTGGTTTTTTTGCTGACCCGCCAGAGGACGACGTTTTCTGGGCGGCCCCGCGTGAAAAGGGCGGTTTCTTTCATCGGCCCTTGTAGCATCGCGCCTAACCAAGGCGTAACGGCAAGAGCCAGCACAACCGTTTGCAGGCATGCCGCAAAAAGCAGCCGATGCCACGGTGATTTTCTTTGCCACGGCGTGAAAAGCAAAACGAGCCAGATGAGCAACGCGCCGCCGCAAATGGCGTAGTAGCCGGGACCTGCCCGCAGGGCGGCTTCGGAGAACAGTTCTCGGTAATAAGCATTGCCAAGCTGTTGGGAAGAGAGCACCGCGCACAGAAACGGCAGCGCGGCAAAAAGGGCCAGCAACGCTGTGGGCAACGCAAGGTGCGCGGCCGCTCTTTTGAGTCCGTCGCGGTGCGCGGCAATGAGCAAGAACAACGGCGTTGCGCCATAAAGCGCGTAATGGGGCAGTTTTGTGCCGGAGAGCGAGAAAAAGGCCACCACAAACCCTGCCCAAACCCACAAGAAACGGCGTAAGCCGCTGCTGGTAGGGTGTCCGTTTTGGCTGACGCAGTCCGCTTTGATTTTGCGCAAGCTGGCAAAAAGCGGTCCCGTCCAAGGCATCAGCAGCAAGGGAATGAACAGGGCATAGTAGAAAAGGCTACCGGCATGGCCTTCAAGCGTACCTGTAAAACGCTGAACGTTGTGTTTGAGGATGAAACCGTCGATAAAAGCCTGCCCGTGGATAGCAAGGGCCGTGGCGTACCAAGGCGCGGCGAGCAGGGCAAAAATAAGCCAGCCGGTGGGGTTGGACATCGCCCGAAGCCAAATTTTCCAATGCTTGCGGCTGGCGCAGTAAAGCAGGGTCACGGCTCCCGGGATGAGAAGGGCGATAGGGCCTTTGGTGAGCGCGCCCAACCCAATCCAAGCGTAACAACGCAACAGCGGGGCCGTGCGGGCGGATTCGAGATGCCGCCACGCATCGAATAAAGACAGTACGAGCAGCAGGTTAAGCAAGGCGTCCGCCGTGGCCGCCCGCCCAATGGCGAACGGCCCGATGGACGTTGCCGCCACAGCAAGGGCGGCCAATGCCGTATCTGGGCCAAAACGCGGACGTGCAAAATGCCAGATGGCATAACACCATGCTGTTGCGGCCAGTGCCGAAGGCAGGCGGAAAGCCCATTCAGGCCCTAGCAGGCCGCCGAACATCCAATAGCTGGCCGCTTGGAGCCAGTAAATGAGGATGGGCTTGTCAAACCGTGGCTGCCCGTTGAGCCAAGTGGAGAGAAAATCCCCGCGCTCGAACATTTCCCGCGTGGCCTCGGAAAACGCGCCTTCGTCGACATCAAACAACGGTGCGCTGCCTAAGCACAGCAGAAACGCGGCAAGAGGCAGGGCGAAACACAAAAACTTGCCGCCGTCCAGATTCCAGCGCGTCATCCCGGCTGTCCTTGGGGTTGCCGCCAGCATTCATCGTCTCCGGGCGTGGGCGCATCTTCAGCCAGATAGGCGCGCACGTTGCCGGACTCGTAATAAATCCGCGCCAGCAATTCAGCCAATACGCCAGAAGTCACCATCTGTACGCCCGCAATAACGAGGAAGAAACCGCCAAAAAGCAGGGGGCGTGTGCCGATGCTCTCGCCCCAAAAAATTTTGACGCCAAAAAGATAAGCAAGGATTAGCCCGCCGAGGGCGCCGAGCATGATGCCGATGCCGCCAAAAAAATGCCCCGGACGGGTGCGGTAGCGCATGAAAAAGTAAACAAAGATTAAATCCAGCACCACGCGGAAAGTGCGGGAAATGCCGTATTTGGACTGCCCGAATACCCGCGCATGGTGCGTGACAACTTCTTGCGCGATGCGCCGGGGCGTGGTGACGGTGGCCAGCCAGGCAGGGATGAAGCGGTGCATTTCGCCGTAAAGCCGCACGTTTTTGATGGCGCTGGCGCGAAAGACTTTAAGGCTACATCCATAGTCACGCAGATAGACGCCCGTCATCCGGGCGATGAGCCGGTTGGCAATCCGCGACGGGATTTTGCGTAGCAGGTTGTCTTGCCTGTCTTTGCGCCAGCCTGCCACCAAGTCTAAGTTTTCAACCAGCAAACGCGCCGCCATGCGCGGGATGTCGATGGGGTCGTTTTGGAGGTCGCCGTCTAGCGTAGCGATAACGCTGCCGCGAGCGGCGTCGATGCCGGCCTGCATCGCCGCAGTTTGTTTGAAATTGCGCCTAAGCCGGACGATGCGCACGTGCGGGCCATACTGGTTTGCGCAGCGGCCGAGTTCTGAAGGCGTGGCATCGTTACTGCCGTCGTCGACCAGCACCACCTCCCACGGGCAGGGGTACGTGCCTAGCGCAAGATGGATGCGCTCAAGCAGCGGCTCAACGTTTTCGGCTTCGTTGTACATCGGGACGACAACGGACAAGGTATGCGGCGGCAAGTTGTCTGGGACCTGCGGCTCGGCGGGGGGGAGGGGGGACGGGCGGGGCATAAGTTTTGGAACCTAGGGGGAAAATTCGGGCGGCGCTGCCGTAAAGCGGGACGC